>CAXTDA010000398.1:0-4020 GCA_964242935.1 uncultured Burkholderiaceae bacterium
GGCGACGCGCGATCCCGCGCGGCGGCACGACGCGCGCGGCGCCGCGCGGGAACGCCGGGCTGGCGAGCCAGCGGTCACGGCGATCGAGCGCCCGGTCGAGCCACGTCCCGCGCGACCGCGCGACCCCGGTGTCCTCGTCGTGCAACGACGCGGCGCGGAGCGGTTCGACGGTCGCCATCCGGCTTCTCGTCAGGCGGCCGCGCGCTCCAGGTCCGAACACCACGACGCCGGCACGAGCCGCGTCGCCTCGCTCTTCACCAGCGCGCGCAGATAGGACGCGCCGCGGCACTCGGGAATCGCGGACGACGCGCCGGCGACCAGGCGATCGAACTGGCGGATCGCCTCGTGCAGACCATATTCGCGCGTGACGCTCGGCCGGTCGAGCGCGACGTCGCGGCCGACCGGCTTCCCGAGCACCGCGGGGTCGGCGACCACGTCGCGGATGTCGTCGGCGGCCTGGTAGGCGTCGCCGAGGTTCTCGCCGAATGCGCGCCACGGCGCGGGGGCGGCGCCGGCCACCTGGGCGCCGGCGAGCGTCGCGGCGGCGAACAGCGCGCCGGTCTTCGCCCGGTGGTAGTCGCCGAGCACGCAGCGCGGCTCGCATTCCCACGCCTGGCCGGCCGCGATCCCGAACGGACGTCCGACGCCCTTCGCGATCGTCGCGAGCACCGCGGGGAGCCGCGCCGGCGACGAGCGGGCACCGTGGCCGACCGCCTCGAACGCCGCGACGATCAACGCGTCGCCGGCGAGCACCGCGAGGCGCTCGCCGAACGCCACGTGCACCGACGGGACGCCGCGACGGAGCGGCGCGTCGTCGAAACACGGCAGGTCGTCGTGGATCAGCGACGCGCAATGCAGGAGCTCGATCGCCACCGCGGCGCCGTCCGCGAGCGCCGGGTCGTCCTCGCCGCAGGCCATCGACACCGCGAGGCACAGCTGCGGCCGGATGCGGGCGCCGCCCGGGAACACCGCATGACGGATCGCCTGGCCGAGCCGCGGCGGCGTGCCCGGCGCGTCGCCGCGGGCGATCGCCGCTTCGATGGCACGTTGAATCCTTTGCTGGACGTTCACTGGACGCTCCTGAAGAGAATCGACCACCGCATCGACGAGTGCTTCCGAGGTACTGTCAAGCACTGTCAAGCTATCCTGACAGCTTGTTCTGTCGCTTACAATAGACACATGCGATCCGAGCGTCAATGGAAGTCGAGCGGGAGACGGCGTTGCCCCCGGACCGCGTGATCGTCGTCGGTGCCGGGATCGGCGGCCTCGCCTGTGCGTCGCTGCTCGCGGCGCGGGGGCTCGACGTGCTGGTCGTCGAACGGGCGGCACGCGTCGGCGGCAAGCTTCGCGAGGTCGAGATCGACGGGATGCCGCTCGACGCGGGGCCGACCGTGCTCACGATGCGCTGGGTCTTCGAAGCGCTGTTCGCCGAGGCCGGCGAACGGCTGTCGGACTGGCTCGTGCTCGCGCCGTCAAGCACGCTCGCGCGGCACGCGTGGAGCGAGCGCGAGCGTCTCGACCTGTACGCCGACCGCGAGCGCAGCGCAGCCGCGATCGGCGCGTTCGCCGGCGCGGCCGAGGCGCGGCGCTACCTCGCGTTCTGCGAACGCGCGCGGTCGATCTATCGCACGCTCGAAGCGCCGTACCTGCGCAGTTCGCAACCGAACCCGGTGGCGCTCGCGAAGCGGGTCGGGATCCGCGGCCTCGGCGACCTGATGCGGATCTCGCCGTTCGCGACGATGTGGTCCGAGCTGTCGACCTACTTCCACGACCCGCGCATGAGGCAGCTGTTCGGCCGCTACGCGACCTACTGCGGCTCGTCGCCGTTCCTCGCGCCGGCGACGCTGATGCTGGTCGCGCACGTCGAGCAGGACGGCGTGTGGTTCGTCGACGGCGGCATGCACCGCATCGCCGACGCGCTCGCGGCGTCGATCGCCCGGCGCGGCGGGACGATCCGTCTCGACGCCGACGTCGCGAAGATCGTCGTCGAACGCGGGCGCGCTGCCGCGGTGGTGCTCGCCGACGGCGAGCGGCTCGACGCGTCGGCGATCGTCTTCAACGGCGACACGGCGGCACTCGCGGACGGCTTGCTCGGCGATGCCGCGCGGCCGGCGGTCGCGCCGATCCGTCGCGACCAGCGATCGCTGTCCGCGATCACCTGGCACCTGCGCGCACGGACGCGCGGATGGCCGCTGGTCCGCCACAACGTGTTCTTCGGCGGCGACACGACGCGCGAGTTCGCCGAGTTGTTCGTCGATCGCAAGACGCCGTCCGACCCGACCGTGTACGTCTGCGCGCAGGATCGCGATGCGAACGACGAAGCTTCCTCACGCTCGTTCGTCGACGGCGAGCGACTGATGTGCCTGATCAACGCGCCGGCCGACGCCGACGTCCACCCCTTGAACGCCGAGGAGATCGCCCGATGCGAAGCGCTGATGTTCACGAAGCTCCGGGCCTCCGGCCTGCAACTCGATCCGCCGACGGCGGCGCCGCGGGTCACGACGCCGACGGACTTCGCGCGGATGTTCCCGGCGACCGGCGGGGCGCTCTACGGCCGCGCGACGCACGGCTGGGCGGCGTCGTTCGAGCGGCCGTCGTCGACGAGCAAGGTCCCGGGTCTGTACCTCGCGGGCGGCAGCGTCCATCCGGGACCGGGGCTGCCGATGGCGGCGCTGTCGGGACGGCTCGCGGCGGAGCGGCTGATCGAGGAGCGGACGCGGACTTCGCGCGCTTCGACGTCGACGTCGCGCCCGGCGGCTACGCGTGGTGGTACGTCGATGCGCTGAGCGACGACGGCACGCAGGGGCTGACCGTCATCGCGTTTCTCGGCAGCGTCTTTTCGCCGTACTACGCGCATGCGCGGCATCGTCGCCATCGCACGCACGGCGACTGCGCGATCGATCCGCTCGAGCATTCGACGGTCAACGTCGCGCTGTACGGCAAGCCGGGCGCGCGCTGGTCGATGACGGAGCGCCGCGGCGACCAGGTCGTGCGTACCGCGACGCGGCTCGCGATCGGACCGAGCGCGCTCGAATGGGCCGACGGTTCGCTGCGGCTGCGGCTCGACGAGGTCGGCGCGCCGCTGCCGCGCCGCATCCGCGGGACGATCGACATCCGCATCCCGACGCGTTCGACCGACCGCGTCGAGCTCGACCCGCGAGGACGCCATCGCTGGGGCGTCATCGCGCCCGCGGCGCGGATCGCAGTGGCGCTCGCGTCGCCGGCGATCGCGTGGTCCGGCTCCGCCTACGTCGACAGCAATCGCGGCGACGCGCCGCTCGAACACGACTTCGTCCGCTGGGACTGGTCGCGCACGCATCTCGCCGACGGCCGGACGGCCGTGCTGTACGACGTCGAGCGCCGTGATGCCGAGCCGTTGTCGATCGCCCGATGCTTCGAGTCCGACGGAACCGTCACGCCGCTCGCCGCGCCGCCGGTCGCGTCGTTGCCGCGCACGCTTTGGGGCCTCCGCGGCACGACCCACGCCGACCCCGGAACGGCGCCGAGGACCGTTCGAGCGCTCGAGGACGGGCCGTTCTATTCGCGCTCGGTCGTCGAGACGCGCTGGATGGGAAAGCCGGTGGTCGGCGTGCACGAGCACCTGTCGCTCGAACGCTTCGACCGCCGCTGGGTGCGGTCGCTGCTGCCGTTCAGGATGCCGCGGCGTCCCTGATTCAGCCGTCGCGCGCTTCGGCCGCGACGCGCTTCGCTTCGTCCTTCCGGCGTTCGTTCCGGAGGTCCAGCAACTGCCAGACGCCGAATCCGATCGGCACGAGGAACCCGAGCACGATCTCGAGCCAGATCACGACGTCGCTTCGCGTGCGATGCCTTTCGACGAGGGCCAGGTCCCGTCGCGGTCCTGGCGCTCGAGGCGTTCGATCAACTCGAGCGTCCAGACGGCGCGCGCCGCGAAGTTCCAGCGCGACGCGCCGGACCGGCGGACCGCGGGGCGCATCGATCGATCGGTCGCGGCGTCGACGAGGAAAAGCGTCGCTTGCATCGGGGGGCCGCTGCGCGCGG
>CAXTDA010000399.1:0-4008 GCA_964242935.1 uncultured Burkholderiaceae bacterium
GATCTGATACGCCTCGGACTTGCCGGTCAGCTTGGAGCGCTTGACCGCGAATTGCGCATGGCGGATCAGCTCCTCGGCATCGCCGATCTCGGCCGTGCTGAACGCGATGCCGATCGAACACGCGACGCGGATCTCGAAGTCGGACAGGCGGAACGGCGAGGCGAGCGCGCCCTGGACGGCGGCCAACGACTCGAATTCCAGCGTCGCCACGAGATGGACCGCCGACGCGCCGCCCGGGCTCACCGGGGCGCCGCTGCTGACCTCGTAGCGCAGCAGGCCCGGCAATCGCCGCGCGATCGGCACGTGCGTGTCGACGTAGTAGCGGTCGAATGCCGCCGGATCGGCGGGCGTCTTGTACAGCACCAGAAGCTTGGCCATGCGGGTTTCCTCACGGGTCGTTGTGGATCGATTCGGGAACGCCGTCGCGAAGACGCATCCGGTGCAGCGCGATCTCGTCGCGGACGCGGAGCGGCGCGGTGCCGCCGACGTGGCTGCGGCTCGCGACCGAACCTTCCAGCGTCAACGCCGCGTGGACGTCGTCGCCGATCGCGTCGCCGGACGGGCCGACCGCGGCGCGCAGGTCGTCGAGCGACAACGCGGCGAGGTCAACGCCGCGCTCGACGCAGACCCGCACCGCCTGCGCGACCGCCTCGTGCGCATCGCGGAACGGCAGCCCCTGTCGCACCAGGTAGTCCGCGAGATCGGTCGCCGTCGCGAAGCCCTCGAGCGCCGCCGCGCGCATCGCGTCGGGCCTGACCGTGATGCCGGCGATCATCTCCGCGAAGATCGCGAGCGTGTCGTCGAGCGTGTCGGCCGCGTCGAACAACGGCTCCTTGTCTTCCTGGTTGTCCTTGTTGTACGTCAGCGGCTGGCCCTTCATCAGCGTCAGCAGCGCGACCAGGTCGCCGTACACGCGCCCGGTCTTGCCGCGCGCGAGCTCGGCCGCGTCCGGGTTCTTCTTCTGCGGCATGATCGACGAGCCGGTGCAGAAGCGGTCGGCGATGTCGATGAAGCCGAAGCGCGGACTCATCCACAGCACCAGTTCCTCGGCGAGCCGCGAGACGTGCATCATCGCGAGCGACGCCGCCGCCGCGAATTCGATCGCGAAGTCGCGATCGGACACGGCGTCGAGCGAGTTGTGGCAGACGTCGTCGAAGCCGAGCGTCCGCGCGACGCGCTCGCGGTCGATCGGGAAACCGGTGCCGGCGAGCGCCGCCGCACCGAGCGGCAGGCGGTTGATGCGCTTCCGGCAGTCGGCGAAGCGCTCATCGTCGCGGCCGAACATCTCGACGTACGCGAGCAGGTGGTGGCCGAACGTGACCGGCTGCGCGACCTGCATGTGCGTGAAGCCGGGCAGGATCGTGTCGGCGTGGCCGTCGGCGAGATCGAGCAGCGCGACCTGCACAGCGACCAGCCGCGTGCGCAACCCGTCCACCGCGCCGCGCAGCCACAAGCGCATGTCGGTCGCGACCTGGTCGTTCCGCGAGCGCGCGGTATGGAGGCGCTTCCCCGCATCGCCGACCAGCGCGGTCAGGCGCCGTTCGATGTTGAGGTGCACGTCCTCGAGATCGATCGACCAATCGAACGCGCCGCGTTCGATCTCGTCGCGGACCGTCGCCATGCCGCCGACGATCGCCGCGTGGTCGGCAGCCGACAGCAGGCCGACGTGATGCAGCATCTCCGCGTGCGCGAGCGACCCGTCGATGTCGACGAACGCGAGCCGCCGGTCGAACGAGACCGACGCGGTATAGCGCTTCAAGAGCGCCGACATCGGCTCGGAAAAGCGCGCCGACCAGGCCTCGGCCTTTCGCGAGAATTGTTCTGTCATGAGGGACGGCGTCGACGTCGAGCCGCACACGATAGCAGCGATGGACGGGCCGCCGCGCTGCCGAACTCATGTTCGCGAGGCGCGTGTCGACATAGCACCATCAAATCCTGACGGCGCAAGCCGCGTGATTGCATCGACCCCGAGGCCGCGTGATGATGCGGTCGCCGATCGCCCGGCGATCCGTCGAACCCGTGACGAGAACCGCATGAATCCCGAACCCGCGATGCCCGACCCGGAGGTCACGAGGGGCGCGGCCGCCGTCGACGACATGCACGAGGAGTCGGCGCTCGCGATCGACAGCCCGGTACCCGACTGGTGCAACGTCGGCCTGATGCTGCGGATCGTCGTCGGCATCAACGCCCTCTTCTTCTGCATCGCGGCGCTGCAGGCCCGCACGCTCACCCAGTGGCTCGACCAGTGGCTCGGGCTCGCGATGCTGGTCGAGCCGGTGCTGATCGCGAGCCTGTTCTTCGGTTGCCTGGTCCGCCGCGTCGCCTGGCGGCTCTCGGGCGCGGCGCAGTTCGCGATCGCGCTGGCGTTGCCGGGTGTGCTGACGCTGCTCGCGCACCGCCTGATGGGCACCGCGATCACCGACGGCCCGATCGTGCCGTGGCGCGACGCCGCGTTCGCGACGCTGCTCGCGGTGTCGGTGCTCTACTGGGCAAAGCTGCGCGAACGCGCGCACTCGCCGGCGCTCGCCGAGGCGCAGCTGCAGGCGCTGCAGTCGCGCATCCGGCCGCACTTCCTGTTCAACAGCCTGAACGCGGCGCTCGGGTTGATCCGCTCCGATCCGCGCCGCGCCGAGACGGTCCTCGAAGACATCTCCGACCTGTTCCGCGTGCTGATGCGCGACAGCCGCGAGCGCGTGCCGCTCGCGAACGAGATCGCGCTCTGCAGGCAGTACCTCGCGATCGAGCAATTGCGGCTCGGCGATCGCCTCGCGGCGACGTGGCGCGTCGACGACGGCGCGCTCGCCGCGCTGGTGCCGACGCTGTTGCTGCAGCCGCTGATCGAGAACGCCGTCCATCACGGCATCGAGCCGTCGAGCACGACCGGCACGATCGACATCGTCATCGGGCGGGTCGGCCGATACGTCGAGATCGCGATCGACAACCCGTGGCACGGCGAGACGTCGGCCGCGGCGACGCGCGGCAACCGCATCGGACTCGACAACGTCCGGCAACGCCTCGCGCTCGTGCACGACCTCGAGGCGACGCTCGAGAGCGCCGTGCGCGACGGTCGCTACATCGTCCGCATCCGCTTCCCGGCCGAACGGCGGCGCGCGCCGCGCATCGGTCGACCTGCGTCATGATGACGTCCACCGGACACACTTCGGCGTCCGACCGCACCGCGCCAACCGCCATGACTGACGAGCCCTCGCGAACGCCTCCGTCGCCGTCCCGCATCCTCGTCGTCGACGACGAGGCACCGGCCCGTGCGCGCCTGACCGACCTGCTGTCGGACATCGCGGCCGACTTCCCGCACGTCGTCGTCGGCGAGGCCGCCAACGGCCGGAGCGCGCTCGACCGGCTCGCGGAGGCGCCGGCGGACATCGCGCTGATCGACGTCCAGATGCCGGGGATGACCGGGATCGAGCTCGCGCGCCACCTCGGCGCGCTGCCGGAACCGCCCGCCATCGTGTTCGTGACGGCGTTCGACGAATACGCGGTGAAGGCCTTCGAGGTCCACGCGCTCGACTACCTGATGAAGCCGGTGCGCGCGGCGCGTCTGCTCGATGCGCTCAGGCACGTCCGTTCGCTCGCGTCGCAGCAGCGGCCCGCGATCGCGGCGGCCGCCCGCGACTCGGGCGTCACGCAGGGCCGAAAGCGCGACACGATCGCCGTCGTCGAGCGCGGTCGCGTGATGCTGATCCCGATCGCGGAGATCGTGTATCTGAAGGCCGAGCTCAAGTACATCACGATCCGCACCGCCGACCGCGAGTACCTGACCGAGGAACCGCTGGTCGATCTCGAGAACGAATTCGCGGACGGCTTCGTGCGCGTTCACCGTAACGCGCTGGTGGCCAAGCGCGCGATCGCCGGCTTCGAGCGCGTCGAGAGCATCGACGGCGACGGCGTCGGCGAGCCGCACTGGGTCGTCACGCTGCGCGACGTGCCCGAGCGCCTGCCGGTCAGCCGCCGGCAGTGGCCGATCGTCAAGGAGACGATGCGGACGTGAGG
>CAXTDA010000400.1:0-4007 GCA_964242935.1 uncultured Burkholderiaceae bacterium
GGCCGTGGTCGCGACGACGACCGTGACGCCGCCGACGATCGCGATGCTCAGCCCCACGCAGCCGAAGATCAGGCCGCCGAGCCGGCCGCGTCCGGTGCTCGCGAGCTGCGTCAGCGCCCAGCCCGCGATGCCGATCATCACGAGCGCGCTCGCGACGCCGGACACGAAGCGCAGCGTCAGCCACCACGGCATGCCGGTGCCGAACGCCATCCCGAGCGTCGAGATCGCGACCAGCGCAATGCCCCAGCGCGTCGCCGCACCCGGGCGCGGCGGCCGGACGAAGCCGAGCACCGCGCCGACCAGATAGCCGAGATAGTTGACGGTCGCGAGCCACGCACCGTCGGCGAGCGCGAGGCCCTGGGCCTCCTGCATCAGCGGCAGCAGCGGCGTGAACGCGAAACGGCCGATGCCCATCGCGGCCGCCATCGACAGTCCGCCGACGACGACGATGGTGGCCGGCGACGGGACCGGGGTCGATGGGGTGCGCATGCCGTCATCGTAGGCGACGGCGGCCGCGGCGCTCACGCTTCGGGCAACGGACATCGTGAAAGCATCCGGCCTCGATTTCGGGCTGCGATCGATCGGTTCGGCAGTTCCCAGTCTCTCGAGGATCGATGTTCACGACCCGTCGGTCCTGCACCGCCGGCGCCGCCGTGCGCCACCCGCAGGCGCGTCCTGGCGACGAGGCCTTCGGCCTCGCAGCGGAAGGACGCGACCTCGGAGCGCGACAGCCCGAGGTCGCGCAACGCGTGCGCATCGAGACCCGCGAACGCCGTGTCGTCGTGCCGCCGGTTCGACCAGCTTCGCCCCGCGCTGCCGGCGAGACCGATCAGGGCGACCAGGCGCGACGCGGCGAGCGCGACGATCCTGGCCACGCCCGTGGATGGTATGGAACGAAAGGACATGATCGCCTCACCCGTTCAGCGGCGCGAGGGCCGCGACGATGCGATCCATCTCCGTCGGCGGCAGCAGCTTGCAGAGCAGCTCGACGAAGCGCGGATGCGCGGCACCGGACAGGATGTACTGCCAGCGATACGCCGCCAGCACCGTGGCCTCGATCTGCAGCCGCTGCGCCGGGTTCGCGAACGGACCGCGGATCGCCGCGAAGTAGCGGGCGTCGTGCATCGCCTGCTGCTGCAGCAGGCCGTCGACGCCGCCGATCAGCGCGATCAGGTCCGTGACGCCGTCGTGCCGCTCGGCGGCCGTCAGCCTGGCGTCCTCGCGCAGCCATTCGAGCTCGTCGAGGATCGCGTGCTGCGACTCCTCCTTCCAGTGGAACAGGAACACGTCCTTGAAGAGCGGCGAGACGCTGTCGTCGTGGTCGATGCTCTCGCGGTAGTGGGCCTGCGAGAACAGCTCGATATGGCAGGTCAGCGCGAGCACGGCCCAATTGCACTTGCCGAGCACGAAGGACGCGACCGGATCGGGTTCGGGCGCGAAGTGGTAGCCGGCCGGCATCCGCTCGGCGGTCATCGCCTCGATGCACCGGAAGAGCGCCTGATGTTTCAGTTCCTCGTCGGTGAAGCGCACCAGCGCCTCGAACGCGGTCTGGTCGCCGAGCGCGTGGTCGCGAGCGACCTCGGTGATCTTCGCGCCGATGAAGCGCTCGACGAGGCCGAACATGTTCGCGTACGTGCGACCCTGGATCTGGCTCAGGAAGCGCAGGTCGTCGGCCGACAGGAACCTCAGCCGATCGAGGCGCGACAGGCCGTCGGGAAGGAACTTCTGCGAGAGGTCGAACGTGCGTCCGCGGACGATGTCGCGGTCGATGTCCCAGCGGACGCGCTTCGAGACCTCGATGCACTTGGCATAGCGGGCGTGGTTGGAAATCGGGGAGGACGGTCCTCCGGATGCATCGGGCATGACGAGCTCCTGTTGGCGGTTTCACTGAGAGATTCAGTGAAGCGATTGTTACGAGGAGCGGTCGCGCAGGACATGGGTCCGGCGTCCCGGACCGGTGCCGGAACCCTTCGTTCAGTGTTCACTCCATGGGACCGGCGTCCCGGATGTTTCAGGCGACGCCGAATCCCGCATCGCGCGCCTGCACGATCGCCTGGGCCCGGGTCTCGACCTGCAGCTTGTCGAAGATGTGCGTGATGTGGTTGCGCACCGTCTTCTCGCTCAGCCCGAGAGACGCCGCGATCTGCGCGTTGTCGCGACCCCGCGCGATCAGTTCGAGCAGTTCGCGCTCGCGCGCCGTGAGCCGTCCGAAGCGGCCGGCCGCCGGCGCGTCGTCGCCGCTGCGCAGGAAGTCGCGCACCTCGTCGATCCAGCGCGGCCAGGCCTTGTCCTGCCGCAGCACGAGGTGGTTGACGGAGTCGAGCGGCACGAAGCGGGCGTGCGGGATCCGGCCGGCGACGAAGCGGCCTTCGGAGAACGGGACACGACGGTCTCCGGTGGCATGCAGGACGAGCGTCGGACAGTCGACCGACGACAGCTTGTCGGTCACGTCGATCTGATCGAAGACGCGGATCATGCGGCCTGCGTTGGCGCCCGACGTCGACACGCGCGCGAGTTCGTTGAACCAGCGCTGCTGTTCGGGCGTGCCGTCGGGGACGAACTGGCTCGTGAAGACCTGCCGGAACGACGCGTCGTCGCGTCCCCAGCCGAGTTCGGCCAGGCGTGCCATGACCTCGGCCTCCTCGATGGTGACCGGGTCGCCGCGCTTGCGGCGTCCACGCGCGTAGCCGCCGTGGCTGATCAGATGCGTGACGCGTCCGGGGTGGCGATGGATGAACTCGACTGCGATCGGCAGTCCCTGCGACAGCGCGAGCAGCGGGAACCGCTCGAGGCCCGCCGAATCGACGACGGCCTCGAGGTCGCGCACCCAGGCGTCGAGCGAGATGTCGTCGACCGGCCAGTCCGAAAGGCCCGACCCGCGCTGGTCGTAGCGGAGCACCGTGTGACTCTGCGAGAGCGCCTCGAGCAGGTGGTCCCAGACCGGGCTGTCGAGGTCGAAGTCGAGGTGCGACAGCCAGTTCGATGCCTTCACGAGCGCCGGCCCGGTACCGGTGGTCGCGAGCGCGAGGCGGACGCCGTCGTGCGTCGTGCAGAAGCGGATCTTCTGTCGAAGGGGCATCGTCCGGAGCCGCGCGCGGGCGGCACGACAACAATGCTCAAATGCTAAGACAGACCGGTCGATTCCGTCGCGTTCGATGACGAGGTGCCGACGCGATCGCCGATGCCTTCCCGTTCATCGCTATCATCGTCGGCCCACGACCTCCCGGCGACGCGACCATGGACCCTCTCTGCCCAAATTCGCGCACTTCCCTTCCCGCACGGACGACGACATGAAGGTCGCCGTCGTCACGGGCGCCGGCAGCGGCATCGGTCGCGCGGTCGCGGTCGCGCTCGCCGGTGCGGGCTACGCGGTCGCGCTCGCCGGCCGGACGCGCGAGAAGCTCGATGCGACCGCGGCGCTGATCGACGATCCGTCGCGGGTCTTCGCCCAGTCGATGGATGTCGGCGATCCGGCCTCGGTCCGGTCCTTCTTCGACGCGGTCGTCGAGCGCTTCGGCCGGCTCGACCTGCTGTTCAACAATGCCGGGACCGGCGCGCCGGCGATTCCCTTCGAGGAGCTCGGCTTCGAGCAGTGGACCACCGTCGTCGACGCCAACTTCACCGGCACCTTCCTGTGCATGCAGCAGGCGTTCCGCATCATGAAGGCGCAGACCCCGCGCGGCGGCCGCATCGTCAACAACGGCTCGATCTCGGCCGATGCGCCGCGGCCGCATTCGGCGCCGTACACGGCGACGAAGCACGCGGTCACCGGGCTGACGAAGTCGGCCGCGCTCGACGGCCGCGCGTTCGACATCGCGGTCGGCCAGATCGACATCGGCAACGCCGCGACCGAGATGACCGAGCGGATGCGGAGCGGCGTCCTGCAGGCGAACGGCACGGTCGCGGTCGAGCCGCGGATGGACGTCCGCCACGTGGCCGACGCGGTGCTCTACATGGCCGGCCTGCCGCTCGATGCGAACGTGCTGTTCCTGACGGTGATGGCGACC
>CAXTDA010000401.1:0-3999 GCA_964242935.1 uncultured Burkholderiaceae bacterium
GACCACGCCCGCGTCGCCGCGTTCGCCGAGCACCAGCGCAACCGCGTCGATCAGGATCGACTTGCCGGCGCCGGTCTCGCCGGAGAACACCGTGAAGCCCGGCTCGAATTCGAGCTCGAGCGTGTCGACGATCACGAAGTCACGGATGGAGAGGGTCTGCAGCATCGCGACGACGGTTTCAGGACGAGGAACGAAGCAGAGGCGGCGCAACACGCCTGCGCAAGCCGCGTTCGGACGATGCGTCCATCACCCGCGTCGGACCGGCTTGCCGTCGAGCGCCACCGGCGGCTCGTTCCAGTGCAGCTTCTGGCGCAGCGTCGCGAAGTAGCTGTAGCCGACCGGATGCAGGAAGCGGATCGTCATCGGCGCGCGTTCGATCGAGATCCGGTCGCCGAGCCTGAGCGCGGTGAACGACTGCATATCGAAATTCGCGCTGACTTCGCGGCCGCCGGTCACCGTGATGTCGATACGGCACGAGTCCGGCAGCGCGATCGGCCGGTTCGACAGCGAGTGCGGCGCGATCGGGACCATCAGGAAGCCGCGCAGACCCGGATGCATGATCGGTCCGTTGGCCGACAGCGCGTACGCAGTCGAACCGGTCGGCGTCGAGACGATCAGGCCGTCCGACCGCTGGCTGTACATGAAGCGGCCGTCGACGTCGACCATCAGCTCGACCATCCCCGAGACCGCACCGCGCGAGACCACGATGTCGTTCAGCGCGAGCGCGCTGAACATCTCGCCGGTGCCCCCGCGATCGATGTCGTCGCTGCTGCGCGTCAGGTCCTCGTCGGGCGCCGCGCGATGGACGCTGCCGGCCAGCAGCGTTCGTTCTTCGACCTCGTAGCGGCCCGCGAGCATCTCGTTCAGCGCACCGACCATCGCGTCGAGCGGGATGTCGGTCATGAACCCGAGCCGGCCCTGGTTGATGCCGATCAGCGGGACGTTGTACGGCGCGAGGTCGCGCGCGATGCCGAGCATCGTGCCGTCGCCGCCGACGACGATCGCCGCCGAAGCCTGCTCGCCGATCTCCGGATGGGACAGCGCCTGGAAGTCCCTCAGCGCGCAGAGAGGGGCGGTCTCGCGGTCGACCACGACGCGATGACCGGCCGCCGTGACGATGCGCGCGATCTCGAGCAGCGACGCGGCGATGCCTTCGGCCTGGTACTTTCCGACGATCGCGACCGTGAGGGAGGGCATGGGCGGATTATGCCGGGACGGCAACTGTACGGGCCGGGGCTAGAATCGGACATGGCCCAGGGGACGCTCGACCAACGCTCGCAGACGCTGCTGAAGACGCTGATCGAGCGTTATATCGCCGACGGACAGCCCGTGGGCTCACGCGCGCTGTCGCGATTCTCGGGGCTCGACCTCTCGCCCGCGACGATCCGGAACGTGATGGCCGATCTCGAGGAGATGGGCTTCATCGCCAGCCCGCACACCTCGGCCGGCCGCGTGCCGACGCCGCGCGGCTATCGCTTCTTCGTCGACACGTTGATGACGATCAAGCCGCTCGAGGAGCGCGATGCGTCGGCAGTCGAGGGCCGCATCCGGCCCGACCAGCCGCAGCGCGTGATCTCGGCCGCGGCGCAGGTGCTGTCGAACCTGTCGCAGTTCGCGGGCGTCGTGATGACGCCGCGCCGCGGGTCGTCGTTCCGTCACATCGAGTTCCTGAGCCTGTCGGACGCGCGGGTGCTGCTGATCATCGTGACGCCGGACGGCGACGTGCAGAACCGCATCCTGTTCGCCGAGCGGCCGTACAGCCAGTCTCAGCTGGTCGAGGCCGGCAACTTCCTGAACCAGAACTTCGCGGGGCAGTCATTCGACACGATCCGCGCGCGCCTGCGCGACGAGCTCGACGCGCTCCGGCACGAGACGAGCAAGCTGATGGAGGCGGCCGTCGATGCCGGTTCCGAGGCGATGGCCGACGACAGCGGCATGGTCTTCTCCGGCGAGCGCAACCTGCTCGAGAACACCGACCTGACGGCGAACCTGCAGAAGCTCCGGCAGCTGTTCCAGCTCTTCGAGCAGAAGACCGGCTTCATGCAGCTGCTCGATGTGTCGAGCCGGGCGGAAGGCGTGCAGATCTTCATCGGCGGCGAGTCGCAGCTGGTGCCGATGGACGACATGACGATCGTCACGTCGCCGTACTCGGTCGACGGCCGCATCGTCGGCACGCTCGGCGTGATCGGTCCGACGCGGATGGCCTACGAGCGCGTGGTCCCGATCGTCGACATCACCGCGAAGCTGCTGTCGAACGCGTTGAGCCAGCACTGAGCGGTCGCGGCATTCCGCCCGAGTTGATCGACCGTCAAGGCCCCGCGCGTCGAGGCAGGCGGCGGGCGAGTTCGTCGGGACCGAGCGTCGCCACGTAGCGGCGGGCGGCTTCGCTCTCGACCAATCCCGCGCGCTGCAGGGCGCGCCGACGGGTCTCGATCTCGCCCCGGGCGATCAGCGATTCCATCTCCGCCACCGCGCGGGTGAGTTCGTCCGGCGTCATCGTTCTCAGGTCGCTTTCGGGCGTCAACGTCCACGCCCAGTGCATCGCATCCGCGCGCTGACGGATCGCCGCGACGGTCGCCCAAGGCAACGTGCTGCGGTCCCGGGCGAGCGTCGCCGCCACCACGAGTGTCTGCAAGGACGATGCATCGCGCGCCATCACTTCGAGGATCCGCCCGCACGCGTCCTTGGCATCGTCGTCCTTGCAACGCGTGTTCACCGTCTGGAAATAGGCGGACGAACTCGCGACCAACGCCTTTGCGACGACGGCGAGCAGCAGCGCGGCGCGCTGCCGTGGGTCGGCACTGGTCGGGGCGGCGGCAACGAGCGCCCTTTCCGTTTCCGGCACATGTTCGTGCCAATGCGACGCCTCGGCGGCGCGGCGGAACGTCGTGCGCGCGCCGTCCGCGTCACCGCGACCGGCCAGCGCGGCCGACAGGGCGAGCCAGGCCAACTGATTCTGCGTGTCGGCGACGGTCCAGCGATGCGCCAGGTCGACAGCGTCGCAGCGGCCGGCTTTGCGGGAGGCGTCGTCGCATCGGTCGAGCATCAGGGACAGGACGACCGGGTCGGTCGAACCGCGGGCCTGCTCGAGCAGCGTCTCGAGAGGGATCGCCTCGCGCATGCGATAGCCACCGTCGCGCGTCAGCCCCTCGTCGCGCGAATAGGCGATGCGGACGCGAAGGTCGGACGATCGCCTGCCGAGCGAGGTCAGGCGGTCCCAGGCATCGCTCATCGACTCGTCGCGCGTGTCGCTCTCCGCTCGCAGCGGCTCGGGGGCGAGCACCGCGACGACCAAGCCGAGGGCAGCGGCGAATGCCCGGATCGCCCGCCTGGTCGATCGTTCGGTACCGCGTCGTCGCATCGTGATCCTCGTCAAGTCGCCTTCGTCGTCGCACTGCAGTCCACCACCGTGAACTCCACGCGACGGTCGAGTGCATCCGACGCGTCGTCGCGGCCGTTGCCGATCATCGACTGCTTCGAGCCGACGCCGTTCGCGATGGTCCGCTCCGCGACCGCCGCCGCGTTCGCCGCGAGCTGCTTCCGCACGAACTCGGCGCGCAGCAGCGACAGGCGTTCGTTGAGGGGCTCCGGACCGCTCGGGCTCGTGTGTCCGGTGACCTCGAGGCACGACGTGCTGCTCGACGTGCGCGTCGCGATCGTCTTCAGCCAGCTGGGGTAGGCACCGGCGACGCGTTGATCCGCGACGAACGCGGTCGAGCCGGGGCGGAACAGGAACTTGACCGCGAGCCGCTTCTTCGCGAGTCCGTAGTCGACGATGCTGCCGAACGCGGCCTCGGCGTCGGCCTTCCGTCCGAGCTTCAGGTTCGAAAGATAGAGGCCGTTGTAGACGCGGAACTGGTCGCCGGCCGACGTCTGCTGCGCGCTCTCGTAGAGCGTCAGCGCCTGCTGGTAGCGACCGGCGTCGTACGCGTCGATCGCTTCGGCGATCTGCGCGGCCGCGGCGATCCGCTCCAGGTACGCCGGATTGATCGGGTCGCC
>CAXTDA010000402.1:0-2417 GCA_964242935.1 uncultured Burkholderiaceae bacterium
GGGCGTCGTCGCCGTGTGCCGCCATCAACGCGAACACGTCGTCGAGCGACGCGGGCCGCGCGTAGTCGAACGCGGGCGCCTTCATCGGGGCGCCCCGCTGGACCGGCACGGATCGCGGTGGATGGACTTCATGGCGCCCGGGTTTGTCCCGATGATGCTTGTTGAAGAACGGGTCAACAATGCTAACGCAACGTTGAGCATCCGGTAAACAGCGGACTAACCCGGGCATCGGGCCCACGACGAGACCGACCTCATGCGCATCGACCCGAACGGACCCGATGGTCAAGTCGCAGCCCGCCCGGCACCGGGCGACGACACCGCGCCGCGAAAGCGGATGCCGAACGCCGAGCGCGAACGCCAGATCGTCGAGGGCGCCGTCCGCTTCTTCGCCGATCGCGGGCTCGACGGACAGCTTCGCGACCTCGCCCGCGACATCGGCGTCACGCACGCGCTGCTCTATCACTACTTCCCGACGAAGCAGGCGCTGATCGATCGCGTCTATGTCGAGCTGTTCGAGGGCCTGTGGAAGACCGACTGGGAACGCCTGCTCGACGACCGGACCCTCGACGCCGAGACGAAGTTCGCCCGCTTCTACGGCGACTACGCGAAAGCGATCTTCTCGCGCGAATTCGTCCGCATCATGATCTTCTCGGGCCTCAGCGACCACACGATTCCCGACCGCTTCTTCGCGCTGTTGCGAAGCCGCCTGTTCCCGCGATTGATCCGCGAGACGCGTCGCCACTGCGGCGTCGCCAGTCGCGCGAAGCCGACGGCGCGCGAACTGGAACTGCTGATGGGGCTGCACGGCGGCATCTTCTACATCGGCCTCAGGCGCTGGGTCTACGAGCAGGCCGTGCACGGCGCCGAGGCGTCGGAACACGACGAGGCCTACATCGGCGACCGCGTGAAAAGCTACCTGCTGTCGGCTCGGGAGGTGCTGTACGCCGGGCGCGCGGCCGCACCGAGGAGGCCCTGACATGGCATTGACGATCAATCACGTCTCGATCCGCACGACCGACCTCGACGCGAGCACGCGTTTCTATGCCGACGTGCTCGGGCTCACCGTCGGTCCGCGTCCCGCCTTTCCGTTCCCCGGCGCGTGGATGTACCGCGGCGACCATGCGGACGTGGCGAACGCGGTCGTCCACCTGATCGGCATCGATCGACAGTCGCCCGACGGCCTCCGGGGCTATCTCGGCGACCGCGACGAGACGACGCTGCGCGGGACCGGCACGATCGACCACGTCGCGTTCTTCGCCGACGGTCTCGCCGCGATGCTCGAGCATCTCGACTCGAGCGGCGTCGCGTACCGGCAGCGGACGGTGCCGAGCATCGGGCTGCATCAGGTCTTCCTCGACGATCCGAACGGCTGCGTGATCGAGCTGAACTACCCGGCGAGCGAAGTCGCGGCCGCCGCCTGACCGACCGATGGCCCGCATCCTGATCGTCGGCGGTTCGCTCGGCGGCCTCCTCGCCGCCAACATGCTGTGGCGCGACGGTCACGACGTGCAGGTGCTCGAGAAGGCGACCGGATCGCTCGACGGCCGCGGCGCCGGGATCGTGACGCATGCGGCGCTAATGGACGGGCTCGCCGCGGCGGGCGTGGTCGTCGACGAGACGATCGGCGTGCGCGTCGAGTCGCGGGTCGCGCTCGACAAGCGCGGCGACTGCGTCGCGCGCCTCGCGATGCCGCAGGTCCTGACGTCGTGGAGCCGGCTCTATGCGCTGCTGCACGACGCGTTCCCGCCGTCGCGGCATCACCGCGGGTTCGCGGCGAACCACGTCATGCAGGACGGCGGCATGGTCCGGGTCGCGAGCGAAGGCGGCGCGACGTTCGACGGCGACCTGCTGATCGCGTCCGACGGCATCCGCTCGGCGGTCCGCGCGCAACTGCTGCCCGACGCGACGCCGCGCTACGCCGGCTATGTCGCATGGCGCGGCGTCTGCGACGAGTCCGTGCTGTCGACCCGCACGCTGACGACCGTCTTCGATCACTTCGGCTTCGGGCTGCCGCCCGGCGAGCAGCTGATCGGCTATCCGGTCGCGGGCCACGGCAACGTCACCGAGCGCGGCAGGCGGCGCTTCAACTTCGTCTGGTATCGCGCCGCCGAAGAGGCCGTCGCGCTGCGCGCGCTGATGACCGACGCCGACGAGCGGCACCATCCGCTCGGCATTCCGCCGAACAAGGTGTCGTGGCGGCACGTCGCCGCGATGCGCGAGGCCGCGCGGCGCCTGCTCGCGCCGCAGTTCGCCGAGATCCTCGAGAAGACCGCGCAGCCGTTCCTGCAGCCGATCCACGACGTCGCGTCGCCGCGCCTCGCGTTCGATCGCGTCGCGTTGATGGGCGACGCGGCGTTCGTCGCACGGCCGCACGTCGGGATGGGCGTGACGAAGGCCGCCGAGGACGCGATGGCGCT
>CAXTDA010000402.1:2508-3994 GCA_964242935.1 uncultured Burkholderiaceae bacterium
CCGCGGGGGCGGCCGCGGTCTAACGCGACGCCGCGACCGTGCTCCGCGAGACGGCGGTCGACCTCGCACGCGTCGACCGGCCCGCGACGGCGTCGCTCGCGACGGCCTGACGCACCGGATCAAGCGATCCTTCTCATGCGGGTCCGAGAGGCTCGCCACGATTCCACCGGAGACGAAGATGACCGAAACGACCGACCGAAACGCCGCGATCGACCCGCGCCGCCGAACGCTGCTCGCGGGCGGCGCCGCGCTCGCCGCGTCGCCGTTGCTGTTCAACATCGCCCGAGCGCAGTCGCCGAACATCCGGATCGGTTTCCCGACGCCGCTCACCGGCGCGTTCTCGGCCGAGGCGCAGGACCAGGTCCGCGCGGCGGAGCTCGCGGTCAAGGAGTTCAACGAGGCCGGCGGCTACAACGGGCAGAAGGCCGAGTTGCTGGTGCGCGACGACAAGCTCAATCCCGGCGAGGCCGCGACCCGCACGCTCGAGCTGATCGAGAAGGACAAGGTCAACTTCATCGTCGGTTCGCTGTCGGCCGCGACGCAGTTGTCGATCAACGCGGTGTCGGCGCCGAGGAAGGTGCTGTTCAACTCGATCAGCCAGTCGGACGCGATCAACGACGCGAAGGACTGGAGCCTCTACACGTTCCACGAGGCGCTGAACCCGCACGTCACGTCGGGCGCCGTCGCACGCTACGCGTTCCCGAAGTTCGGCAAGCGGATCGTCTATCTCACCGCCGACTACGCGTACGGGCAGGAGATGGTCCGCGGCTTCGAGCGCGCCGGGAAGACGATGGGCGCGACGACGCTCGCCGACATCCGCCATCCGCTCGGCACGTCGGACTTCTCGGCGTTCCTGCCGCGCATCCAGTCGCTGAAGCCCGACATCCTGGTGCTCGCGAACTTCGGCCGCGACCTCGTCAACGCCGCGAAGCAGGTCACCGACTTCGGGATGAAGAGCGGCATGAAGGTGATCACGCCGGTGCTGCTGTACACGTCGCGCCAGGCCGGCGGGCCCGAGGCGTTCGACGGCATCCTCGGCGGCACGTCGTACTACTGGGGCATGGAAGACAAGATCCCCGCGGCCAAGGCGTTCAACGACAAGTTCCGCAAGGCCTACGGCGGCGCGGTACCGTCGGACTACGGCGCGCTCGGCTACGCCGGCATCCGCAGCGTGCTGCAGGCCGTGATCAACGCGAAGTCGACGGAGTCGGTGCCGGTCTCGATCGCGCTCCGGCAACTGAAGTACAACTGGTACAAGGGCGACCAGTTCTATCGCAAGTGCGACCACCAGTCGGTGCAGTCGGTGATCATCGTCGAGTCGAAGTCGAAGGCGATGAAGGACAAGTACGACGTGTTCAACGTGCTGTCGGTCGAGGCGCCGGACGAGGGGAATCTGCGGAGTTGCGAGGAGGAAGGGCACAAGGTCAGCACTTGATGCAACGACCCCGCTCGGTCTGCCCCCTCCCCCGCTGGGGGAGGGTTGGGG
>CAXTDA010000403.1:0-3991 GCA_964242935.1 uncultured Burkholderiaceae bacterium
GCTCGGCGTCCTGCGGCGTGACCAGCACCGCCGAGGCCCGGCTGACGGCGACCGACGTGCGGTAGCGCGGCGCGGTGACGAACGCGAGCTGTTCCGGCGTCGCGGTCTCGAGCGCCGCGAAGCCGACGACGCGCCGCCGCAGGTCGCCGCCGCAGGTGCCGCCGAACCGGTCGACGAGGTCCTGCAGCGCGGACGACGGGCCGACGCGGTCGGCCGTCATCCGCGCGGGTTCGAGCGGCGCTGGCGGCGCGGCACCGTGCCCTACTTCGTCGGCGTCGTCGTCGGACCCGCCGCGTTCATCAGCTTCAGCAGCTTGTCGGTGATGTCGATCTTCGGGCTCACGAAGGCGCCGTCGGTAATCACGAGGTCGTACTTCTCGCTCTCGGCGAGTTGCCGCAGCGCCTTGTTCGCGCGGTCCTGCACGCCCATCGCCTCTTCCTGCTTCCGCTGGTTGAAGTCCTCGTTGATCTCGCGCTGCCGGCGTTGCAGGTCCTTGTCCATGTCGGCGACCTCGCGCTGACGACGCTGGCGATCCGTGTCCGACAGCACCGGCGCGTCCTTCTCGAACTTGTCGGCCGCCGCCTTCAGTCGCGCGCCGGCGTCCTGCAGGTCCTTCGAGCGCTTCGAGAACTCGCTCTCGAGCTTCGCGAGCGACGTCTTGGCCGCGTTCGAGTCGCGAAGGATGCGGTCGAGGTTGACGACGCCGATGCGGATGTTCTCCTGCGCGGCCGCGGGCTGCAGCAGGGCGAGCAGAAGGATCGAGGCGAGCGCCGGAAGGAGGCGCCGGATGGAAAGCGTTTGCATGACGGAAAAACCTTTACGTGGAATCCCGATGTCGCTGACGCGGGTCGTGCCGACCGGCCCCATCAGAAGCCGTTGCCGATGTTGAATTGCAGGCGTTGCAGCTTGTCTTCGGGCTTGGCGCGGAGCGGCAGCGCGTAACTGAGCCGGAGGGCGCCGAGCGGCGACAGCCAGTTGATCCCGAAGCCCACCGAATACTTGATGCCCGAGCCGACGAGGACGGTGGCGGTCGTGGGCACCAGCGTCACGAGACCGGTCGTCGGGTCCGTGGTGGCCACGTTCCCGGTCCGGGTCGCGAACGTCCGCCCCGCGGTGATCTTCACGCCCTCGGCATAGACGCCGCCCGTGTCGGCGAACACGAAGCCGCGGAACGCCTTGTCCTTGCCGGTGCCGGGCAGCGGGAACAGCAACTCCACGTTGCCGTTGAAGCGCTTCGCACCGCCGATCGGATCGCCGTTCAGGTCGCGCGGCCCGATCGTGCTCGTGTCGTAGCCGCGCACCGAGCCGATGCCGCCCGCATAGAAGTTCTTGAAGACCGGCAGCGGCCGGCCGCCGTAGCCGCGTCCGTAGTCGACCTCGCCGTTCAGCGACAGCGTCCAGTTCTGCGAGATCGGGTAGTAGTAGGTCTGCTGATAGGTTGCGCGGTAATAGCGCAGGCTGTTGTCGCTGACCGGCGCCGTTGCCTCGAGGTTGGCGCGCTGATAGCGACCGCGCGTCGGCGTGATGCCGCTGTCGCGGTTGTCGCGCTGCCAGCCGACCGTGCCGATGTACGCGTTGGTGGACTTGCCGAACTGGTTCACGTAGTCGATGTAGACCTGCGGACTCGTGTCGTAGATGTCGATGCCGGTGTGTTCGTAGCGCCCGCCGAAGAACACCGTGTCGTACTCGGTGAACGGGACGCCGAACGTCAGGCCGCCACCCGCGGTCCGCAGCGAAAAGTCGCCGAGGCTGGTGCTCGACGGGTTGGTGGTGCGGTAGAACAGGTCGATCGTGCGCGACACGCCGTTGTCGGTGAAGTACGGATCGGTCGCCGTCAGCGCCGCGGTCCGGTTGAGCTTGCTGGTGTCGAGCGACAGGCCGACGTTCTGCCCGCTGCCGAACAGGTTGGCCTGCTGCACCGATGTCGTCAGGATGACCTTGTCGAGCTGCGAATAGCCGGCGCCGATGTTGAAGGTGCCGGTCGGCTTCTCGACCACCGCGACGTTGACGTCGACCTGGTCATTGGTGCCGGAGACCTGCGGGGTCTCGACGTTGACTTCCTTGAAGTACGAGAGCCGCTCGAGCCGCTCCTTCGACAGCTTGATCGCGTCGACGTCGTACCAGCCGCCTTCGGCCTGCCGCAACTCGCGGCGCACCACCTCGTCGCGCGTCTTCGTGTTGCCGGTGACGTTGATGCGCCGCACGTACACGCGGCGACCCGGGTCGACGAAGATCGTAAACGCGACGGTGTGTTCGGTGCGGTTCAGTTCGGGCTGCGCGTTGGCGTTCGCGAACGCGTAGCCGAGCGCGCCGAGACGGTCCTGAATCGCCTTCGTCGACGCGGTCAGCTTCTCGCCGGAGTAGGTCTCGCCCGCCTTGAACGTCAGCAGCCGCCGCAGCTCCTCCTCGGTCACCAGCGCCTCGCCGGCGATCTTCACGTCCGAGACGGTGTACTTGTCGCCCTCGGTCACGTTGATCGTGATGTAGATGTCCTTCTTGTCCGGCGTGATCGACACCTGGGTCGATTCGACGTTGAACTCGAGATAGCCGCGGTTGAGATAGAACGACCGCAGCGATTCGATGTCGGTGTTCAGCTTCTGCTTCGAGTACTGGTCGCTCTTCGTGTACCAGGTCAGCCAGCCCGGCGTCGTCAACGCGATCTCGTCGAGCAGCTGCTTCTCGCGGAACACCTTGTTGCCGACGATGTGGATCTGCTTGATCGTCGCGACGTCGCCTTCGTCGATGTTGAACGTGATGCTGACGCGGTTCCGCTCGAGCGGCGTCACCGTCGTCGTCACGACCGCGCCGTACTTGCCGCGCGTGAGGTACTGCCGCTTCAGCTCCTGCTCGGCGCGGTCGAGGATCGAGCGGTCGAAGATCACCGTCTCGGCGAGGCCGATGTCCTTCAGCGCCTTCTTCAGCGTGTCCTTCTCGAACTCCTTCATGCCGGTGAAGTCGATGCTGGCGATCGCCGGACGCTCCTCCACGACGACGACCAGCACGTCGCCGTCGACATCGATGCGCACGTCCTTGAAGAAGCCGGTCGCGTACAACGCCTTCAGGGCCGCCGTGGCCCGCTCGTCGTTGAACGTCTCGCCGACCTTGACCGGCAGGTAGCTGAACACGGTGCCGGCGTCGGTGCGCTGGATGCCCTCGACGCGGATGTCGCGGACCACGAACGGCTCGACCGCTTGAGCCGCGGTCCCGGCGACCGACAGCACGAATGCGGCGGCGAACAGCACGGGCCGGACCGTGAGCCGCCTCGCGCAGCCGTCGCCGGTCGTCGTGTGATCCGTCCGGAACGACGAAGCGAGGCGCGACAAACGGAATTTCGTCATCAAGGGATGCGTCGGATCGAGGGAAGGTGATGCGTCGGCGCAGTGCGGCGCGCGGTTGAGAACGCGCGACCGGCGCTTCAGGACAGCAAGCGCGCGAAGTCGTTGAACAGCGCCACGACCATCAGGCCCGCGAGAAGGAACATGCCGGCCCGCTGACTCCACTCCAGAAACCGCTCGGAAGGCGGGCGCCCCCTCACAATTTCGGCCGAATAATACAGCAAGTGCCCTCCATCGAGCATCGGGATCGGTAACAGATTCATCACGCCGAGACTGATGCTGATGAACGCGACGAAGCTGATGAACGCGAGCGGCCCGAGGCGCGCCGACTGCCCCGCGTAGTCGGCGATCGTGACCGGTCCGCTGATGTTCTTCAGCGACACCTCGCCGGACAGCATCTTGCCGATCATGCGGAGCGAGAAGGTGCAGAGGTCCCAGGTCTGCGTCACGCCGTGGACCACCGCGTCGATCGGGCCGTAGCGGACGAGCACCGTCTGCATCTGCGCGCGGAGCTGCACGCCGATCCGGCCGATCGGTCCGGCCGCGGCCTGCCCGCCGCCCGCGCCGGTTGACGCGGCCGATGATGGGGTCGACGACGAGGGCGACGACGAGGTCGACGACGCGACCGGCGTCACGGACGTGCTCAGCAGCGCGCC
>CAXTDA010000404.1:0-3986 GCA_964242935.1 uncultured Burkholderiaceae bacterium
GCACGCATCGCGGCGAAGTGCGGCTGATCGTCGAGTCGGCGCTGCCGCTTCGGAAGATCCGGCGCGGCAGGACCACGCGCCAGCGCGCACTGGACCTGTTCGGGACCTTTCGCGTCTGGGACACCGAGGAGAACAACGGGGTCCTGCTCTATATCAACATCGCCGACCGGAAGCTCGAGATCGTCGCGGACCGTGCGGCGGCCCGGCTGATCGGCGACCCGCACTGGCAGACGATCTGCGGCATCGCGCGAAAGCGACTGCAGGACGGCGCCTTCGAGGAGGGGGTCCGCGACGCGCTGGAAGCGATCCACCGCGCGCTGTCGATTGCGTTCCCGCCCGACGCAGCGGACGGACGACGGAACGAGATGTCCGACGCACCCGTCGTCCTGTAGCGTCGGTCCTCGGTCGGGGGGTCGGCGGCGCGTGGGAAACCGTCGATCCGCCGAATCGTCACAAAAACGCAACATTCGCGAAGGCTGCGCCTCGGCGCTGCACTGATTTTCACGAAAGGTTTCGGAAGGTCACTAGACTTCATGACGCAGCCCCGCGCAGTCGATGCGCGAGTGGGCGAATCGATGAATCCTTGAAGGGACCTCCATGTTGTATGACGCGTCTTCCGGCCGCCTCGTGCGCCACGCCCTGGCGGCTGCCACCGGAATCGGTGTTCTGGCCTCGTTGCCTGCCGTTGCGCAAGACGTGCAGAAAGGCGAGCGGGTCGAGGTCACCGGATCGAACATCCGGCGCGTCGAGGCGGAGACCGCGTCGCCGGTACAGGTGGTGACCCGGGAAGACATCGCGCGTTCCGGCAAGACGACCGTGGCCGAGCTGCTGCAGACGCTCTCGGTGGACAACATCGGGTCGGTTCCCCGCTCGTTCGGCAGCGGCTTCTCGTCGTCCGGTGCCGCGGTCTCGCTCCGGGGACTCGGCGCCGGCGCGACGCTGGTGCTGCTGAACGGCCGCCGCGTTGCGCCGTTCGCGGTCGCCGACGACGGTACGAAGACGTACACCGACCTGAACGTGATTCCGCTGGAAGCCGTCGAACGCGTCGAAATCCTGAAGGACGGCGGTTCGGCGATCTACGGCTCCGACGCCATCGCCGGCGTGGTCAACATCATCCTGCGCAGGGAGTTCACCGGCGTGCAGGGAAGCGTCAGCGTCGGACAGTCGTTGCAGTACGGCGACGGTCGCGACACGCGCGCCTCGATCATGGGCGGCTTCGGCAACCTCGACACCGACCGCTACAACGTCTTCTTCGACCTGGAATACCAGAAGCAGGAACCGATCTACTACAGCAACCGGATCGATCGCGGCCGCGTCGGCAAGACCGACCTGCGGTCCGATGGCTTCAACGCGGTCGACACGACCGGCGGCGGGACCGCGGCAGGCGGCACCGGCGCGATCACGCTGAACACGGCGGGCCTGCCGACCGGCGGCACCAGCTCGGTCAACGGCAGCGTGCGAAGCCCGTTTGCCGGCACCTACAACGGCACCGCATACGCCGCGAACACCGTCTACTACAGCCGCGGCAACACGTCGCCGACGACCGGCTTCACGCGCCAGTTCCCCGGTGCCACGTGCAGCAACTTCACCGATCACCCGCAGGGCGACCCGGGCGGCGGCTGCCTGATCGACGCGACCCAGCAGTTCCGGGAACTGCTGCCGCGCGACGAGAGTTTCAACGGGTTCGCCCGTGCCAGCTTCGCCGTCGGCGACAACCTGGTCGCCTACGTCGAGGGCAATCTCTTCCACAAGCAGCAGTCGTTCCAGAACACGCCGTCCGGCGTCAACGCCAACAACTACGCGCCGTCGACGAATCCGGCAGGCATCACCAACCTGATCTCGAACACGAGCGCGGTCGGCACGCTCGGCGCGACTCATCCGGACAATCCGTACTTCGGGACCGCCTCCCGTCTGCGCTATCTGACGACGGACGTCGGACCGCGCCGCACGAACGCCGAGATCGACTTCGGCCGTTTCACCACCGGCATCAAGGGAACGGTCCTCGGGTGGGACGTCGACTCCGCCGTGCTGTATTCGCGCGACCACGTGGCTTACACGCGGACCGGCTTCCTGCAGATCGACGTGCTCAACGCGTTGCTCAATCCCACGGCGGCCAACGTCGCCCTCGCGAATGCCGGCAGCGCGGCCTATCGCGCATTGCCTCCCGGGACGGTCTACCGCATCGGCGAGAACGCGGGCCTCAACTCGTCGCAGGTCTACGCGGCCCTGTCGCCCGCCGTCCACTCGTACGGCGACGCGAAGGAGGCGCTCGTCGACGTGAAGGTGTCCCGCGAGCTGTACGCGCTGCCGGGCGGCCCGCTCGGGTTCGCGCTCGGCGCCGAGGCGCGCCACGAGTCGAACGCGCTCAGCCCCACCGAAGGAACCGAGCGCGCGAATACGCTCGGCCTCGGCTATTCGTCGTACCGTCTGTCGCGCAACATCCAGGCGATGTACGCCGAGGTGAACGCGCCGGTCATCAAGCAGATCGAGCTGTCGGTCGCCGGCCGCTACGACCACTACTCCGACGTCGGCAACTCGTTCACGCCGAAGGCCGGCATCAAGATCACGCCGATCGACCAGATCGCGCTGCGCGGCACGTTCACCCGCGGCTTCCGCGCGCCGAACGCGCCGGAGACGGGTGGCGGCACCACGGCGAATTCGGCATCGACCGATCCGGTGCGATGCGCGCTCGGTGTGGCGACGGCCTGCGCGTCGGGCGCCGTCCAGATCGTCAGCCTGGGAAATCCGAACGTCAAGCCCGAGCATTCGAAGATCTTCACCGGCGGCATCGTGCTCGATCCGACGAAGACGACGACGGTCGCGATCGACTACTTCAAGATCCGTCGGAAAAACGAGATTCTCGCCGGCTCCGGCACGAACGAGGCGGCGGTTCTCGCGGGTCTGGCCCTGCGCGATACGTCGACGACCCAGCCCGGCATCGCGAACGATCCGGGCGCGCTGGTGGCCATCCTGGCGCCGTACACGAACTCGAACTACACGCAGGTTCGCGGCGTCGACATCGACGCGCGCCAGGATGTCCCGCTCGGCGCGTTCGGCAAGCTGTCGCTGGGCGCCAAGTACACCCACCTGTTCTCGTTCCTCGTCGTCGACGCGCAGGGCAACAAGACGGAGTACGCGAATACGCACGGCAACATCAACACGTCGAACGCGACCGGCACGCCGGGCAATCGGGCGAACCTCGATGTGACGTACCTGTACGGTCCGCTGACGATGTCGACGATCGCCAACTACCGCGGCTCGTTCCCCAACATCGAGACGAAAAGCTCCACGACCTGCGAGACGGTCCTGCACACCGGCGAAAACAACCCCGGCAACTGTCGTATCGGGTCCTTCATCACGTTCGACCTGACCGCGCGCTACCAGGCGTCCAAGCAGGCCGAGGTGTACGGATCGATCCAGAACCTGCTCGACCGGAAGGCACCCTACGATCCGGCGACGTACGGCATCATCGACGTCAATCCCCTGGACTACAGCGGCGCCGTCGGCCGCACCTTCCTCGCGGGGGCGCGCGTCAAGTTCTGACGCGGCTTGACCCGGGTCGGGGTTGAGAGCCTGTCCGACACGGCCCGGCCGGTGTCGCCCCGACACTGGCGCTCCCCGTATTCCGTCACCGAGGAGTTACCCATGGGCATCCTGTCCAACATCTTTGCCAAGATCTTTCCGTCGAGCCACCCGGCGAACACGTCGCCCACGTCGGTGACGCCGGGCGGATCGACGACGGTGACCAACGCCCCCGCGCCGGCCGCGATGCCCGCCGTCGACGTCCAGCAGGTTCTGTCGGACATGGCGGCGAAGAATCCCGAGAAGCTGAACTGGCAGACGTCGATCGTCGACCTCATGAAACTGCTCGGGCTCGACAGCAGCCTGCAGCACCGGAAGGAGCTCGCGACCGAGCTGCATTTCACCGGCGACATGAACGACTCGGCGTCGATGAACATCTGGCTGCACAAGCAGGTCATGCAGCA
>CAXTDA010000405.1:0-3980 GCA_964242935.1 uncultured Burkholderiaceae bacterium
CTGATCTACGGCGAGGAGGCGGCGCGCGGCGCGATCTTCGCGCAGATCAGCGGGCTGGTCGGCGACGAGGGCGCGTCCGCGGTCCAGGGCCTGCTGAAGAGCGTCAACAAGCCGAGCGAGAGCATCGTCGCGACGATCGTCGGCGTCGCCACGCTGCTGATCGGGGCGACCACGGTGTTCGGCGAACTGCAGGACGCGTTGAACCGCATCTGGCGCGCGCCGGCGCTGACCGATTCGGGCGGCCTCTGGGACCTGCTGCGCCGTCGCCTGCTCGCGTTCGGCATGATCCTGACGATCGGCTTCCTGTTGATCGTGTCGCTGCTGCTCTCCGCCGCGACCGCCGCGATCAGCACGTGGATGGGCTCCGGGTTCGTCGGCTGGGAGGCGCTGCTGCACGTCATCAACTTCTCGATCAGCTTCGGCGTCACGACCGTGCTGTTCGCGATGATCTACAAGATCATGCCGCGCGTGAACATCGCGTGGCGCGACGTGTGGCTGGGTGCGGCCGTGACGTCGATGCTGTTCTCGATCGGCAAGTTCCTGATCGGTCTCTACATCGGCAAGACGAGCGTGGCATCGGGTTTCGGCGCGGCCGGTTCGCTGGCGGTGCTGCTGGTGTGGATCTACTACTCGACGCAGGTGTTCCTGATGGGCGCCGAGTTCACGTGGGTCTACGCGAACATGTACGGGTCGCGTCGCGGCCAGGACAAGATCGCCGACGCGCCGGTCGTGCCGGGCCGGAGCGCGCCCGACGGCGACCACGGCGTGGTCGCGCATCCGGCCGCACGCTGAGGACGGTCAGTTCTCGAGCGCGAGATTCAGGTTGAGCTGCGAACGGGATTCGCCGTCGACCGGCGCGGGAAACAGCCGCGCCCGCTCCAGCCGGTCGAGATAGTCCGGCGTCACGTCGCCCGTGATGTAGTCGCCGTCGAAGCACGACGCCTCGAAGCGCGCGATCCGCGACCCGGGTTCGTTGATCGCCTTCTTCATCTCGTCGATGTCTTGATAGATCAGGACGTCGGCCCCGATCGCCACGCGGATCTGCTCGTCGTCGCGACCGCTCGCGATCAGCTCGCTTCGCGTCGGCATGTCGATGCCGTAGACGTTCGGGAAGCGCACCGGCGGCGCGGCCGACGCGAAGATCACCTTGTTCGCGCCCGACTCGCGGGCCATCTCGACGATCTGGTTGCTGGTCGTGCCGCGCACGATCGAGTCGTCGACGATCAGCACGTTCTTGCCCTTGAACTCGACGCCGATCGGGTTCAGCTTCTGGCGCACCGACTTGGTCCGCACCCCCTGCCCCGGCATGATGAACGTGCGGCCGACGTAGCGGTTCTTGATGAACCCCTCGCGATACTCGAGGCCGAGCCGAAGCGCCATCTGCATCGCGGCGGGGCGGCTCGAGTCGGGGATCGGCATCACGACGTCGATGTCGCCGAGCGGCAATTCGTGTCGGATCTTCTCGGCCAGCACCTCGCCCATCCGCAGGCGCGCCGCGTAGACCGAGATGCCGTCCATCACCGAGTCGGGCCGCGCGAGGTACACGTATTCGAAGATGCACGGATTCAGCCGCGGCTGCTCGGCGCACTGCACCGCGTGGAGGCCGCCGTCCATGTCGATGAAGATCGCCTCGCCGGGCTCGACGTCGCGGACCAGTCGATAGCCCATGCCCTGCAGGACGACGGACTCGGAAGCAACCAGATACTCGGGGCCGACCTCGGTGTCGAGCTGGCCGAGGACCAGCGGGCGGATGCCGTACGGGTCGCGGAACGCGAGCACGCCGTGTCCGGCGATCTGCGCGACGACCGCGTAGGCGCCGCGCACGCGGCGATGCAGCCCCCGGACCGCCTCGAAGACCGCCGACGGATCGAGCGAATACCCGGCCGTCGCCATCTGCAGCTCGTGCGCGAGCACGTTCAGCAACACCTCGGAGTCGGACTCGGTGTTGATGTGCCGGCGGTCGATCCGGAACATCTCGTCCTTCAACTGCTCCCAGTTCGTCAGGTTGCCGTTGTGCGCGAGCGTGATGCCGAACGGCGCGTTGACGTAGAACGGTTGCGCCTCCTGCGCGTTCACGGCCGAACCCGCCGTCGGATAGCGCACCTGCGCGATCCCCGCGTTGCCCGCGAGGTCGCGCATGTTCCGCGTCCGGAAGACGTCGCGGACGAGGCCGGAGCCCTTGTGCATCGCGAAGTTCTTGCCGAGGCCGGTCGAGATGCCGGCGGCGTCCTGCCCGCGATGCTGCAGCAGCAGGAGCGAGTCGTACAACAACTGGTTGACCGGGCCGTTCGAGACGACGCCGACGATTCCGCACATGACGCGAGTCCTGGTTTGGGGCCGGCACGACCCCGTCGAAGCGAGCGAGTCTACCGGTCCAGTTCGGCCACCGGCTTCAGAAGTTGACGTGCCGCGCCCATGCGTCGGGCAACCACGGCTTCAGCGTGCGCACGGCGCTCTCGGCGACGCCCGACAGCACCGCGTCGCGCCAGACCGGCTGGCGCGGCAGGTCGGTCAACCCGGCGAGGATCACGACCGTCATCACGATCAGGACGCCGCGCGCGAGGCCGAAGACCCCGCCGAGGCCGCGATCGACGACCTTCAGGCCCGCCGCGCGGATGATGTGGGCGATCGCGAGATTCACCAGCGAGGCCAGCAGCAGGACCCCGATGAAGAGGAGCGCGAACCCCGCGACCAACCGGACCGTCCCCGCCGGTACCGCATCCGGCAGCAACGCGGCGAGGTCGGCGCCGTAGCGGTTCGCGATCACGAACGCGGCGAGCCAGGCGAACAGCGACAGGACCTCCTTGACGAGCCCCCGCAGCACGCTGACGACGATCGACGCGACGAGGATCGTGATGACGACGTAATCGAACGCCGTCACAAGGCATCACGCGGCGTCGCGTCGGCCGGCTGCCGTGGCGGCCGGGTCGCGCCGTCCGCCATCCGGTCGCTCACAACGGCACGACGGATCCATCGAGCTTCATCGTCTTCAGCTTCTGCCTGGCCTTCTCGGCGGCTTCGCGGGACGGGAACGGTCCGAGGCGAACGCGGGTGCGGAGGCCCTGCGCGGTCGACACCGACTCGGTGTACGAACGCAGTCCGTTCGCGACGAGCTGGTCGCGCAGCCCCTTCGCCTTGTCGGCCGCGGAAAACGCCGCGACCTGCACCCCATAGCTTCGGTTGGCGTCCGGCTGCGCCGCGGCTTCGGGCCGGCCTTCGAGGGCGGCGATCGCGCGCGGGTCGTCGGTCGACGCCGGTTCCGAGGCTTTCGGCTTGTCGGCGACTTTCGCTGCCGGCTTGTCGGCTGCCTTCGACGGAGGCGGGGTCTTGGACGCGGGCTCGACGGCGGAATCGACCGGCGCGGCCGATTCCACGGTCGGCCCGGGCGTCGCGTCGACCATGGTCGACGATGACGGGGTTGCCAGCGAAGGCAGTTCGCCCGTCGGCTTCAGCGGCCCCTTGGCGGCATCGGGGACGCCGCGCCGCCCTTCGAACGGCGTGTCGCGATCGGGAATCTGCAGCCCGAGGTCACCGGCCGGCGCGACCGGCGCCCGATCGAAGAGCATCGGCACCAACACGATCGCGGCGAGCGCGAGCGCGACGGCGCCGATCAGCCGACGGCGGGCGCGCGTCTTGGTCGTCTGCGCCGGATCGATCGGTGCACCGGCCTCGAAGCCGACGTTCGACGCGGCGAGCGGACCGCGCTTCTTGCGTTCGTTCCGCGGCGACCGACGCAGCGACTCGAACGGCACGTCGGCGGGCGCGGCGGTGGCGGTTTCCTTGTCTCGCGAGAAGAAGCGCATAAGCGGGCGCATGACGGCATCGCCGTGGCGACGGACGGCGGGGCCGTTGGAGCGAGGAGGGTCAGGTTCGCCCGAGGCGGCGACGCGAACCCGATATTTTGCGGGTCAGCCCGACGTTCTTGCCTGCATGACGCCGGCCACCGTGTGGAACGAGCCGAAGACCACGATTCTATCATC
>CAXTDA010000406.1:0-3973 GCA_964242935.1 uncultured Burkholderiaceae bacterium
CGCGGCATCGTCGGCTAGTACGTCGAGTTCCGGGAACGGCGCAGCAATCGATCGCGGGCGGCCGCTGCCGTGTGAGTTGGCGCGGAAGTGAGCGCACGCTCTGTGCGTGACTACGTTTCACGTGAAACAGTGGATGGCATCACCCGGAACAACCGGGGATAATCACGCCTCTTTCGCGGGGCGTTCAATGCGGTTTCCCAAGCACTTCGACGTGATTGTCATCGGCGGCGGCCATGCCGGGACCGAGGCCGCGCTGGCGGCCGCGCGGACCGGCTCGACGACCCTGCTGCTGACGCACAGCATCGAAACCATCGGTGCGATGAGTTGCAATCCGTCGATCGGTGGAATCGGCAAGGGCCATCTCGTCCGCGAGGTGGACGCGATGGGCGGCGCGATGGCGTTGGCGGCCGACCGTGCCGGCATCCAGTTCCGCATCCTCAACAGCAGCAAGGGACCGGCGGTCCGCGCGACGCGCGTCCAGGCCGATCGGCTGCTGTACAAGTCGGCGATCCGTCAGGTCGTCGAGAATCAGCCGAACCTGTGGCTGTTCCAGCAGTCGGTCGACGACTTGACGCTGGACCACGGGCGCGTCGCCGGCGTGGTAACGCAGTCGGGGATCCGCTTCGGTGCGTCGACCGTCGTGCTGACGGCCGGCACCTTCCTGAACGGCAAGGTGCACGTCGGCATGCAAAGCCATTCGGCGGGGCGTGCCGGCGATCCTGCGTCGCTCACGCTCGCGGCGAGGCTCGCCGAGCTCCAGTTGCCGATGGGCCGCCTGAAGACCGGTACGCCGCCGCGCATCGACGGGCGAACCATCGACTTCTCGGCGCTCGAAGTGCAGCACGGTGATGGCGATCCGATCCCGACGTTTTCGTACCTCGGCGACGCCGCGATGCATCCACCGCAGTTGCCGTGCTGGATCACGCACACGAATTCGCGTACGCACGACATCATCCGGGGCGGACTCGATCGCTCTCCGTTGTACGGCGGCGTGATCGAAGGCGTCGGCCCCCGCTATTGTCCGAGTATCGAAGACAAGATCCATCGCTTCGCATCGAAGGACGCGCACCAGATCTTCCTGGAGCCGGAAGGGTTGACGACCAACGAGTTCTACCCGAACGGCATCTCGACAAGCCTGCCGTTCGACGTCCAGTGCGAATTGGTCCACAGCATTCGGGGGCTCGAAGCGGCGCATCTGATGCGGCCCGGCTACGCGATCGAATACGACTACTTCGACCCGCGCTGCCTGATGAAGACGCTCGAGGTGCGGGCTGTTCCCGGCTTGTTCTTCGCGGGGCAGATCAACGGCACGACCGGCTACGAAGAGGCGGCGGCACAGGGGCTGCTCGCCGGGATCAATGCGGCGCTCGCAGCGCGCGGTGACGCGGGCTGGTATCCGGCCCGCGACGAGGCGTACCTCGGCGTGCTCGTCGACGACCTGACGACGCACGGCGTCCTCGAGCCGTACCGGATGTTCACGAGTCGCGCCGAGTATCGCCTGAGCCTGCGCGAGGACAACGCCGACCGCCGCTTGACGCCGACGGGACGTCGCCTGCGCGCCGTCGACGACGCGCGCTGGGAGGCGTTCGAGCGCCGGCACGATCTGGTTTCACGTGAAACACACCGGCTGGCGACGACCTGGGTGTCGCCGACCAACTTGCAGCTCGACGACGCGCTCCGTGTCCTCGGTGCGCCGATCGAGCGCGCCTATCGGCTGCAGGACCTGCTGCGTCGCCCGGACGTCACCTACGACGCATTGGCCTCCCTCCGCGATCGCGAGAACCATCCGCTGATCGAGGCGCCCGCCGACGGCGCGACCGCCGCGCAGGTCGAAATCGACATCAAGTACGCCGGATACGTCACGCGGCAACGCGACGAGGTGCAACGCGTGAGCGGTTACGAGCACCTGGTCCTGAGCGCCGACATCGACTACACGTCGGTCCGCGGGCTGTCGTTCGAGGCGTGCCAGAAGCTGTCCGCGCTGCGACCCGGAACGCTCGGCGCGGCGTCGCGGATCGCGGGCGTCACCCCGGCAACCATCTCGCTGTTGCTCGTCCACCTGAAGCGTGGCCTGGGACGAACCCCTGCCGTGCCGGCCGCGCATGCCACCTGACGCGGCACAGACGACCGATTACGAGTCGGTATCGCGCCGTTCTGCCGAGTCGTCGGGCATTGCACGGGCGTTGGTCGACGGGCTCAACCGTCTGAGCATCGCAGCCACGGCGCCGCAGGTCGATGCGCTGCTGGACTTCCTGTCCCTGTTGGCCAAGTGGGGAAACGTATACAACCTGACCTCTGTGCGCGATCCGCACGACATGATGGTGATCCACCTGCTCGATTCGCTCGCGATCCTGCCGCTCGTCGACCGGATCGCCCCGACCTTGATCGTCGATGTCGGCAGCGGCGCCGGATTGCCCGGCATTCCGCTCGCCATCCTGCGGCCCGGACTGGAAATCGTTTCGGTCGATGCGGTCGCGAAGAAGATCGGATTCCAGATCCAGGCGAAGAGCGCGTTGCAGCTCGCGCGGTTCAAGCCCGTCCAGAGCCGCATCGAGTCGCTCCGGCTCGATCGCGCGCCGTCGCTAATCGTCTCGCGCGCCTTCGCCCCGCTCGCGACCATGCTCGCCTCGATCGACCATCTCGCCGACCGGACGACGGCGATCCTCGCGATGAAGGGTGCCCGGCCGAGCGACGAACTCGCCGCGCTGACGGCCGCATGGGTCGTCGACGACGTGATGCCGCTGGACGTCCCGTTCCTCGGCGCCGAGCGCTGCGCGGTGCTGCTGCGGCGGGCCACCGCATGACGAAGATCTTCGCGATGGCGAACCAGAAGGGCGGGGTGGGCAAGACGACGACGACCGTCAACCTCGCCGCCGCGCTGGCCGCGACGGCGCGCCGCGTGCTGCTCGTCGACCTCGATCCGCAGGGCAATGCGACGATGGGTTCCGGCATCGACAAGCGGACCCTGCAGGTCAGCGTGTACGAGTTGCTGCTCGGCCTGAGCCCGCTCGCGGCCGCGCGCCGGCGTTCCGAGACCGGTCGCTACGACGTGGTCCCGGCGAACCGCGAGTTGGCCGGCGCCGAGCTCGATCTGGTCGGGCTCGAGCACCGCGAGACGCGCCTGAAGGCGGCGCTCGCGCCGTACCTCGACGACTACGACTTCGTGCTGATCGACTGTCCGCCCGCGCTGTCGCTGCTGACGCTGAACGGGCTCACGGCCGCCCACGGCGTCATCATTCCGATGCAGTGCGAGTACTACGCGCTCGAAGGGCTGTCGGACCTCGTCAACACGATCAAGCAGGTCCATCGCAACCTGAACGCGGACCTCGAGATCATCGGCCTGCTCCGCGTGATGTTCGACCCGCGCTCGACGCTGGCGAACCAGGTCTCGGCGCAGCTCGAGTCGCATTTCGGCGACAAGGTCTTCAAGACGCTCGTCCCGCGCAACATCCGGCTCGCCGAGGCGCCTTCGTACGGCATGCCGGGCGTCGTCTTCGACAAGGCGAGCAAGGGAGCGCAGGCCTACATCGCGTTTGCCGCGGAGATGGTCGAGCGCTTCGGATCGGCCGCGACCCGCGATGCGGCGCCCCGACCCCACGCGGAGCGCGTCGCATGACCAAGCGGAAGGGCGGCCTCGGCCGCGGTCTCGAAACGCTGCTCGGTGCCGCCGGGCCGGACCGGGATGTTGCGGTGTCGACCGCGCCGCACGTGCTGCCGCTGACGCTGCTCGCGGCCGGGCGCTACCAGCCGCGGACCCGCATGGACGAAGGTGCGCTCGCCGAGCTCGCCGAGTCGATCAAGGCGCAGGGCATCATGCAGCCGGTGCTCGTGCGACCGGTCGCCGGCGGACGCTACGAGATCATCGCCGGCGAGCGCCGCGTGAAGGCCGCGGCCATCGCCGGCCTGACCGACGTGCCGGTGCTGGTGCGCGACGTGCCCGACGAATCGGCGGCCGCGATGGCGCTGATCGAAA
>CAXTDA010000407.1:0-3967 GCA_964242935.1 uncultured Burkholderiaceae bacterium
TCTTCGCGCGGCTCTACGCGTCCCGCGGCGTCACGGAGCCGCGCGAACTCGACGCGGACCTCGCGCGGCTGCTGCCGCCGTCGTTGTTGCTCCATGCCGACCGGGCGGCGCGCTTCCTCGCCGATGCCATCGCGGCCGATCGCCGGCTCTGCATCGTCGCCGACTACGACTGCGACGGAGCGACCGCCTGCGCGGTCGCGGTGCGCGGCCTTCGAATGCTCGGTGCCCGGCAGGTCGACTACCTGGTGCCGAACCGCTTCGAGTACGGCTACGGGCTCACGCCCGAGATCGTCGCGCTCGCACAGGCCGCGAAGCGGCCCGATGTCATCGTCACCGTCGATAACGGCATCGCCAGCATCGACGGCGTCGATGCGGCGAATCGCCTCGGCATCGACGTGCTGGTCACCGATCATCACCTGCCGGCGCGGCACTTGCCGGCGGCCGCGTGCATCGTCAACCCGAATCAGCCGGGCTGCGGCTTTCCGAGCAAGCACCTGGCCGGGGTCGGCGTGATGTTCTACGTGCTGTTCGCGCTGCGAGCGGAGTTGAGGCGACGCGGTGCGTACGCGATCGCGCTGCAGCCGCGGCTCGATCGCCTGCTCGACCTGGTCGCGCTCGGCACCGTGGCCGACGTCGTGCGGCTCGACGCGAACAACCGCCTGATCGTCGCGCAGGGGCTCGAACGCATCCGCACCGGCCGCATGCAGCCCGGCGTCGCGGCGCTGTTCCGCGTCGCGGGCCGCGAGTCGCGGAGCGCGGGGGCGTTCGACCTCGGCTTCGCGCTCGGGCCGCGCATCAACGCGGCGGGGCGGCTCGCGGACATGACGCTCGGCATCGAGTGCCTGATCACCGACGACCCGGCGCGCGCCGACGCCATCGCGGAGCAGCTCGACGCGATCAACCACGAACGCCGCGACATCGAGGCGTCGATGCAGGAAAGCGCGCTGCTCGCGGTCGAGGCCTGGTCGGGCGGACCGGACCGGGCCGCCGGCGACGAGCGCCGCGCGTCGATCGTGCTCTTCGACGACACGTGGCACCAGGGCGTCGTCGGCATCGTCGCGTCGCGCTTGAAGGAGCGCTTCCATCGGCCGACGATCGCGTTTGCCGTCAACGCCGACGGGTCGCTCCGCGGCTCGGGCCGCTCGATCGACGGGCTGCACCTGCGCGACGCGCTCGACCTCGTCTTCAAGCGCGAGCCGGGACTGATCGCGAAGTTCGGCGGCCACGCGATGGCCGCGGGCCTCACGATCGCGCGCGACGATTTGGCCCGCTTCGAGTCGGCGTTCGACCGGTCGGTCCGCGCGTTGCTCGATCCGGCGCTGCTGACGCGCACGATCGAGACCGACGGGCCGCTCGACGAGACAGACGCGACGGTCGCGAACGTGATCGCGCTCGAGGCGCAGGTGTGGGGACAGGGCTTCGCGCCGCCGCTCTTCTGCGACACGTTCGAAGTCGAGAGCCAGCGGATCGTCAAGGAGAAGCACCTGAAGGTGACGCTCCGGAAGGGCCGACGCCTGTTCGATGCGATCCGCTTCAACAGCATCGCGGTGCTGCCGGACCAGGCGCACGTCGTCTATCGACTCGCCGCGAATACCTACAACGGCAACACCCGCGTGCAGTTCATCATCGAGCAGGCGGAGTAGGCTGGCGCGGCACGACCGAAAAAACGAGGAGACCGCGTGATCCCTGCTCACTCCAGCGCACGGCTGGCTCGCGAAACGATGGCGTTCGTTCTCGCCGGCGGCCGCGGCAGCCGACTGATGGAACTGACCGACCGCCGCGCGAAGCCGGCGGTGTACTTCGGCGGCAAGACCCGCATCATCGATTTCGCGCTCAGCAACGCGCTCAACTCGGGCATCCGTCGCATCGGCGTCGCGACGCAGTACAAGGCGCACAGCCTGATCCGGCACCTGACGCGTGGCTGGAGCTTCCTGCGGGCCGAGCGGAACGAGAGCTTCGATATCCTGCCCGCGAGCCAGCGCGTGTCGGAAGAGCTGTGGTACCGCGGCACCGCGGACGCCGTGTACCAGAACATCGACATCGTCGAGAGCTACGCGCCGAAGTACATCGTCGTGCTCGCCGGCGACCACATCTACAAGATGGACTACGAGCTGATGCTGCAGCAGCACTGCGAGACGCGGGCCGACGTGACGATCGGCTGCCTCGAGGTGCCGCGCGCGGACGCGAGCGGCTTCGGCGTGATGCACGTCGACGAGGACGACGTCGTGCAGGCGTTCTTCGAGAAGCCCGCCGACCCGCCGCCGATCCCCGGCAGCCCGGACATGGCGCTCGCGTCGATGGGCATCTACGTGTTCGAGACGCGCTTCCTGTTCAAGCTGCTCGAACGCGACGCGGCCAATCCCGAATCGAGCAACGACTTCGGCAAGGACCTGATCCCGTTGCTCGTGCGCGATGGCAAGGCGGTGGCCCATCGCTTCAACCGGTCGTGCGTCCGTTCGAATCAGGAGTCGGAATCCTACTGGCGCGACGTCGGCACGGTCGACGCGTACTGGGAATCGAACATCGACCTGACCGCGATCACGCCGGCGCTCGACCTCTACGACCAGGAGTGGCCGATCTGGACGTACAGCGAGCTGACCGCGCCGGCCAAGTTCGTCCACGACGAGCCGACCCGGCGCGGGACGGCCGTCTCGTCGCTGGTCTCGGGCGGCTGCATCGTGTCGGGCACCGAGTTGCGTCGCTCGCTGCTGTTCACCGGCGTGCGGACCAACTCGTATGCGCGCATCGACGAGGCCGTGATCCTGCCGTACGTGCGGGTCGGGCGATACGCGCGGTTGCGGAAGGTCGTCATCGATCGCGGCGTTTCGATCCCCGACGGGCTCGTCGTCGGCGAGGATCCGGAGCTCGACGCATCGCGTTTCCGGCGCACCGACAAGGGCGTCTGCCTGATCACCCAGCCGATGATCGACCGGCTTTGATGTCGATCGATGCGCCGGCCGACGCGCCGCTGAAGGTCCTGTCGGTCGCGTCCGAGATGTATCCGCTGGTCAAGACCGGCGGTCTTGCCGACGTTGCCGGCGCGTTGCCGGCGGCGCTGGCTGCACAGGGCGTCGCGATGCGGACGCTGCTGCCCGGCTACTCCGCCGTCCTGACGGCCTTGCGCGACGAGCGCGAAGTCGCCGTCTGGCCCGAGTGGTTCGGCGGCCCCGCGCGGCTGCTCGCGGCCGAGCACGCGGGCGTCGACCTGTTCGTGCTCGATGCGCCGCATCTCTACGCCCGGCCCGGCAATCCGTACCTCGGCGCCGACGGCCGCGACTGGCCCGACAACCCCGAACGCTTCGCGGCGCTCGCGCTCGCGGCTTGCCGCATCGGCTGGGGCGACGTCGACGCGTTCGTGCCCGACGTGGTCCACGTCCACGACTGGCAGGCCGCGCTGGTGCCGGTCTGGCTGCGTTTCGCGGGCGAAGGGCGGCGGCGACCGGCGACCGTGCTGACGCTGCACAACCTCGCGTTCCAGGGCCAGTTCGACGCGTCGGTGCTCGAACGCATCGGGATGCCGCGAGCCGCCTTCTCGTCCGCCGCGCTCGAATGGTTCGGCGACGTCAACTTCCTGAAGGCCGGGATCCTGCTCGCCGACGCGATCACGACCGTCAGCCCGACGTATGCGCGCGAGATCCGCACGGCCGACGGCGGCATGGGGATGGACGCGATCCTGCGCTGGCGCGGCGCCGAAAGCAGCGACACGGTGGTCGGCATCGTCAACGGCATCGACACGTCGGTGTGGGACCCGGCGGCCGACCCGTTGCTCGAAGCGACCTACGACGCGACGCGGCTCGACCGGCGCGACGTCAACCGGCGCGCCGTCGAGGATCGCTTCGGGCTGCCCGCGGATCCGGCCCCGCTGTTCTGCATGATCACCCGCCTGACGACCCAGAAGGGCATCGACCTCGTCGTCGAGTCGCTCGACGCGATGGTCGCGGCCGGCGCGCGCTTCGCGATCCTCGGC
>CAXTDA010000408.1:0-2528 GCA_964242935.1 uncultured Burkholderiaceae bacterium
GTGATGCGGTCGGCGACGCGGAACACCGCGTCCATGTCGTGCTCGATCAGCAGCACCGCGTGACCGGGCTTGAGCGACTGCAGCAGCGCGAGCATCCGCTCGGTCTCCTCGGCGCCCATCCCGGCCAGCGGCTCGTCGAGCAGCAGGACCTGCGGGTCGGTCGCGAGGCACATCGCGATCTCGAGCTGGCGCTTCTGGCCGTGCGACAGCGAGCCGGCCGGGCGGTCGGTCGCGTCGACGAGACCGGCGCGTTCGATCGCGCGATGCGCGGCGTCGCGGCTGTCGCCGCAGCGCGTGGTCGGCGTCCACCAATCCCACACCCGTTGCTTCCGCGCCTGCGCGGTCAGCCGGCAGTTCTCGAAGACCGTGAATTGCGGAAAGATCGTGTTCCGCTGGTAGCTGCGACCGAGGCCGGCCCGCGCGCGACGCGGCTGGGTCCACGCCGTCGCGTCGCGGCCGAGCAGCATCACGCTGCCCGACGTGACCGGGATCTCGCCCGACAGCACGTTGACGAGCGTCGACTTGCCGGCGCCGTTGGTGCCGATCACCGCGTGCAGCTCGCCGCGCGCGAGCGACACCGACACGCGGTCGACCGCCTTCAGGCCGCCGAAATGGCGCGACACGTCGGACGCGACCAGCAGCACATCGGGTGCGCTCATGTCGCAGGCCGCCTGAAGAGCCCGATCAGGCCGCGCGGCAGCGCCGCGACGAACGCGATGATCGTCAGGCCGAGCATCAGCTGCCAGTGCTTGGCGAAGGAGCCGAACAACGCCTCCGACTGGTAGACCTCCTGCAGCAGCGTGAACGCCAGCGCACCGAGCATCGCGCCGCGCAGATGGCCGAGGCCGCCGAGGATGATCATCAGCAGCACGGCGCCGCTCTGGTTCCACACCAGCAGCTCGGGATTGACGACGCCGTCCTTCATCGCGAACAGCACGCCGGCGAGCGACGCGATCATCGAGCCGATCACGAACGCGCCGAGCTTGTACGGATAGGTCGCGTAACCCGCCGCGCGCATCCGCTGCTCGTTCGACTTGATGCCGGCGAGCGCGCGGCCGTAGCGGCTGCGGAGCAGCGTCGCGAGGAACGCGAACGTCGCGACCAGGCAGACCAGCGTCGCGTAGTAGACCGCGCGGCCCTTCTCGAAGTCGACCAGCACGGTGCTGCCGAACGTCAGCGCCGGCTTGTAGTAGAGATAGATGCCGTCGCTGCCGCCGCCGAACGGCGTGTCGTGGAACACGAAGAAGGCCATCTGCGCGAACGCGAGCGTGATCATGATGAAGTACACGCCGCGCGTGCGCAGCGACAGCGCGCCGACGACGAGCGCATAGGCACCCGCTGCGGCCAGCGCGACCGGCACGACCAGCCACAGGCTCGCGGCGCCGACCTTCGACGTCACCAATGCGACGGCATACGCGCCGATGCCGAAGAACGCGGCGTGACCGAACGAGATCAGGCCGGTCTGCCCCACCAGCAACTCGAGGCTCATCGCGAAGATCGCGAGGATCATGACCTTGCCCACGAGGTCGGTGTAGAAGCCCGACCCGACCAACGGGAAGAGGGCGAGGACGACGAACGCGACCAGGACCGGTGCGAGCGCCGCCCACTTCAGCGACGGAGCGGCGGCGTTCGTCATCCGGCCTTGAACAGCCCTTCGGGCTTCCAGAGCAGCATCGCGGCCATCAGCAGGTAGACCAGCATGCCGGCGAGCGACGGGAACAGCACCTTGCCGAACGTGTCGACGACGCCGACCAGCAGCGCCGCGATGAAGGCGCCGCGAATCGAGCCGATGCCGCCGATCACGACGACGACGAAGCAGATGATCAGCACCTGGTTGCCCATCCCGGGATAGACCGACGAGACCGGCGCCGCGACGAGGCCCGCGAGCGCCGCGAGTCCGACTCCGATCGCGAACACCACGCGGTAGAGGAAGCGGATCGGGATGCCGAGCGCCTGCACCATCTCGCGATTGGTGGCGCCGGCCCGGATGCGCATCCCGAGCCGCGTCTTCGTCATCACGAGCCAGAGCCCGAGCGCGACGACCGCGCAGACCGCCGAGATAAACAGGCGATAGACCGGGTAGGTCATCACGTCGGACAACGGGAAGCTGCCCGACAGCCAGTCCGGGGTCGCGACGCCGTGCACGTTGTCGCCGACGAGGATGCTGCGCAATTCCTCGAAGACGAGGATGAGGCCGTACGTCATCAGCACCTGCTGCAGGTGCTCGCGTTCGTAGAGGTAGCTGAAGAAGACCCACTCGAGCAGGTAGCCGAACCCGACCGCGAGCACGACGCCGAGGACCATCGTCGTGAAGAAGCCGCCGCCGACGGGGTAGCCAAATGCGCCGTCGACGAGCGGCGACAGCGCGAACGCGAGGTAGGCGCCGAGCATGTAGAAGCTGCCGTGCGCGAGATTGATGACGCCCATGATCCCGAAGATCAGCGTCAGCCCGGACGCGACGAGGAAGAGCAGCAGGCCGTACTGGACGGCGTTCAGGCACTGGATCAGGAAGGTGGGGAAGTCCATCG
>CAXTDA010000408.1:2628-3961 GCA_964242935.1 uncultured Burkholderiaceae bacterium
AGGCCGTACTGGACGGCGTTCAGGCACTGGATCAGGAAGGTGGGGAAGTCCATCGCGATGCAGTCCGACGCTCAGCTAGCATCCGTCGGGAACGACGGAGCTTGGAGTGGCGACTCCTCTTTTCTTCGTCGTCCCGGCGCAGGCCGGGACCCAATTGGCTCGGTTCATCGCGTGGCACGAACTTGGACCCCGGCCTTCGCCGGGGCGACAAAATTGGAGAGCGCGGCTCGGGGAGAGGCCGGGGCGACAGTGAGCCGAACGATCAGCTCCGGCACCCGCGCGCCGGATCGCTGAGCGCCTTGATCGCGATGCTGTCCATCTTGTTCTCCTTCCCGACCACCTTGCGCAGGTAGATGTCCTGCACCGGGTTGTGCGCCTTGCTGATCGTGAACGGGCCGCGGGGACTGTCGATCTTCGCCTTCTCGAGCGCGGCGGCGAACTCGGGCTTCTTGGACACGTCGCCGTTGACCGCCTTCAGGCCGATGCCGAGCATCTGCGCCGCGTCGTAGCCCTGGACCGCGTACACGTCGGGTTGCAGCTTGAACGCCTTCGCGTACGCGAGGCGGAAGCCGTTGTCGCGCGGCGTGTTGAGTCCGTCGGCGTAGTGCAGCGTCGTCAGCATCCCCTGCGCCGCGTCGCCCTGCGCGTCGAGCGTGCCGTCGGTGAGGAAGCCGGCGCCGTAGAGCGGGATCGTGCGGTTGAGGCCCGCCGCCGCGTAATCCTTGACGAACTTGACCGCGCCGCCGCCGGCGAAGAACGCGTAGACGACGTCGGGCTTGGTCGCGGCGATCTCGGTCAGCAGCGCCTGGAACTCGACGCCGGGGAACGGCAGGTTCAGCGCCTTCACGACCTGGCCGCCGCCCTTCTCGAACGCCTCCTTGAAGCCGTTGGTCGACTCGTCGCCGGCCGCGTACTTCCACGTGATCGTCACCGCCTTCTTCGCGCCCTTCTTCGCCGCGACCTCGCCCATCGCGTACGCCGGCTGCCAGTTCGAGAACGAGCTCCGGAAGATGTTGACGCCGCACATCGGGCCGGTGATCGCGTCGGCGCCGCCGTTCGGCACGATCAGGAACGTGTTGTTGTCCTTCGCGGCCTTCGCCATCGCCAGCGCGACGCCCGAGTGCACGGTGCCGACCAGCACGTCGACGCTGTCGCGCTTGATCAGCTTGTTGACGTTGTCGGTGGCCTTCGACGGCTCCGACTCGTCGTCGACCTTGACGTACTCGATCTCGCGCCCGCCGAGCTTGCCGCCCTGCTCGTCGACGTAGAGGCGGAAGCCGTTCTCGATCGCGACGCCGAGCGCGGCGTAGGTCCCGGTGTACGGCAGCATGAA
>CAXTDA010000409.1:0-3946 GCA_964242935.1 uncultured Burkholderiaceae bacterium
AGGTCGAAGGCGCGAAGCGGCTGATCGAACAGGCGGCGCGGAAGTACGACGCCGGCCAGCGCTGCGACCTCGAGGCCGCGATGGCGAAGCTGGCCGGGTCGGAGGCCGGGGCGCACTGCTCGCAGGAGGCGATGCGCATCTTCGGCGGCTACAGCTATTCGGTCGAGTACGAGATCGAACGCTTCTATCGCGACGCGATGCTGATGTGCATCGGCGAAGGCTCGAACGAGATCCTGAGGCAGGTGATCGCGAAGCAGCTGGTCGATCGACACCGCATCTGAACGACCGCAATCACAGAAGCCGTCAGAGCTCGAAGGAGACTTCATGAAACGACCCGGATCCGTCGCCGCATCGGTCATCGCCGCCGCCGCGGCGCTCGCGCTGCTGTTCCCTTCGCCGTCGCCTGGCCAGGGGCCGGCGCCGGCGCCGATCATCATCAAGTTCAGCAACGTCAACACCGCGAACTCGCCGAAGAACCTCGCCGGCGAATACCTGAAGAAGCTGGTCGAGGAGCGGACGAAGGGTCGGGTCCGGCTCGAGATCTATCCGAACAGCACGCTGTACAAGGACAAGGAGGAGCTCGAGGCGCTGCAGCTCGGCGCGGTGCAGATGCTCGCGCCGACGCTCGGCAAGTTCGGCCCGCTCGGGGCGCGCGAGTTCGAGGTGTTCGACCTGCCGTACCTGTTCGACAACTACGAACAGGTGCACAAGGTGACCGAGGGTCCGATCGGGCAGAAGCTGTTGAAGAGCCTCGCGAGCAAGCGGCTCGTCGGCCTCGCGTTCTGGGACAACGGCTTCAAGCAGATGAACGCGAACCGGCCGCTTCGGCGCGTCGACGACTTCAAGGGCATGAAGCTGCGCATCTTCTCGTCGAAGGTGCTCGACGCGCAGATGCGCGCGCTCGGTGCGATCCCGCAGGTCCTCGCCGCGAGCGAGATGTATTCGGCGATGCAGACCGGCGTCGTCGACGGCAACGAGAACACCGAGTCGACGTTCTTCCAGTTCAAGTTCTTCGAGGTGCAGAAATACCTGACGCTGTCGAGTCACGGCTACGTCGGCTACGCGGTCGTGATGAACAAGGACTTCTGGGAAGGGCTGCCGCCGGACATCCGCTCGATCCTCGAAGGGGCGATCAAGGAGGCGACGGTCTACAACAACCAGATCGCCGAGAAGGAGAACGCCGACGCGCTCGAGCAGATCCGCAAGACCGGTCGGACCGAAGTCATCACGCTGACGGCCGAGCAGAAGACCGAGTGGAAAAAGGCGCTGGCGAAGGTCCATCGCGAGACCGAGGGACGCGTCGGCAAGGAGTTGCTCGAGTCGATCTACAGGGAGACCGGCTCGGATCCGAACAAGCTCTGATCACCGGCGGGTACCGATCCAGGAGCCGCCGACGACCAGCAGCAGCGCGACGACGATCGGCCAGCCGAAGCGTGTCGGATCGTCGAGCCCGAGCAATGCCGTCGAGATCAGCGGCGTCAGGTAGGCGAGGGTGCCGATCGTGCGCGCGTCGCCGCGCGCCAGCGCCGCGTCCCACAGGAAGAAGGCCGCGCCCATCGGACCGATCGCGAGCGCGGCCATCGGCAGCAGGTCCGCGGCCACGAAGCGATACGGCGCTTCGAGCGCCGCATGGCAGGCGAGCGACAGGAGGCCGGACGCGAGACAGAACAGGCCCACCGCCGCGGTCGGGAACGGCGTCCCGGTCCGTCGCAGCCGTTGGCCGAGCAACGAATAGGTCGACCACATGAAGGCGGACGCCAGGGCCGCGCCGTAACCGAGCGCCGTGCCGGTCGACCACGAAGCGCCCGCCGTCGCGCCGCCGGGCAAGCGACCGTTCAGGATCGCGACGACCGCGCCGGCGAAGCCGAGCAGGCCGCCCAGCACGTGCCACCGGGTCAGCCGCGTATCGCGGATGAAGAGCGGCGCGAGCAGCACGATCAGGAGCGGCCACAGGTAATTGACGAGGTTCGCCTGCAGCGGCGGCGCGAGCCGGAGTGCCACGAAGAGGCAGAAGTGATAACCGAAGAGGCCGTAGATGCCGAGCGCGAGCACGCGCGGCGGGACGCGCCACTGACGGAACGTCGGCGCCGCGAACACGCCCGCCGCGGTCAGCGCCGTGCCGACCAGCAGGAACGGCGGCACCGACGAGAGGCGGACGCCGAGCCACGCGAGACCGCCCCACAAGCCGATCGCGCCGAGCGCGAACAGGTTGGCGGTGGTCGATCTGCTCATCCGCGCATCGAGTGGCCGCGCGCCTCGCGCGTTGCGACCCCGACCCCCGCGTCCGAAGGGTGGATGGGAGCAAGTCCGATACGGATGCGCCATACCCCTCTCGATACTTGCGGACTCGCCGACAAGGAGTTCCTCATGCTGCGCTGGGCCCTGATCTTTTTCGTCATCTCGCTCATCGCAGGCGCATTCGGATTCACCGGCGTTGCGTCAGGGGCTCGTTCGATCGCGAAGACGCTGTTCTTCATCGCGATCGCGCTCTTCGTCGTGTTCGTGATCATCGCGCTGGCCGTCGGCAGCTCGTTCTGACCTCAAGGAAACCCCATGCCCTCGAACGACCTCTACGAAGACGTGTGGAAGCGCGTCAAGGATATTCGCTACGCGATGCTGACGACGATGGACCCGGACGGGACGCTGACGTCGCGGCCGATGACCACGCCGCAGAAGGAGTTCAGCGGGTCGCTGTGGATGTTCACGTCGCGCTCGTCGCCGCCCGCGCTGGCGGTCCAGGCCAACGCGACGGTCGGCTTGCAATACACCGACCATTCGAGCGATACCTACGTGTCGCTGTCGGGCGACGCGACGCTCGAGCACGACCGCGCGCGAATGGAGGCGCTGTGGAGCCCGATGGTGAAGGCCTGGTTCCCCGAAGGGATCGACGACCCGGACCTCGTCATGATCCGCGTCGACGTGCACAAGGCGGAGTACTGGGACGTCAAGGAAAGCAAGCCGGTGCAGCTCTTCAAGATGGCGAAGGCCGCGATGACCGGCGAGCCGCCGACGATGGGCGAGCACAAGACGGTCGCGATGTAGTTCGTGACGGCGGGCCGGAGGTCGCGGCATGAAGTTCAAGGACTACTACGAGACGCTCGGAGTCGCTCGCGACGCGTCGGCCGGCGACATCAAGAAGGCCTACCGGAAGCTCGCCCACAAATACCACCCCGACGTCTCGAGCGATCCGGACGGCGAAGCCAAGTTCAAGGACGTCGCGGAGGCCTACGCGACGCTGAAGGACGACGAGAAGCGGTCGGCCTACGACCAGCTCGGTCGTCATCGCCCCGGCGAGGACTTCGAGCCGCCGCGCGGCTGGCAGCAGAACTTCGGCGACGCGCCGTTCGGCGGCGCGACGCGTTTCGACGACGTCGATCTGTCGGACCTGTTCGCCGCGTTCGGCGGGCAGGCCGGTCGCACGGGCGGGCGTCGTCCGCAGCCGCGACCGGGCCAGGATTTCGAAGTGACTGCGCCGGTCACGCTGGAACAGGTGCACGCCGGCGCCGAGATCGCCGTGGACATCGCGTTGCCCGAGATCGGCAGCGACGGCCTGCCGCACCGCACGGCGAAGTCGTTCCGCGTGAAGATTCCAAAGGGCGCCGAGGACGGCCAGCGCCTCAGGCTGACCGGCAAGGGCGGCGCGTCGCAGGGCGGCGGTACAGCCGGCGACCTCTATGTCGTGCTGTCGTTCAGGCCACATCCGCTCTATCGCGTGGACGGCCGCGACCTCTATCTCGACCTGCCGCTCGCGCCGTGGGAAGCGGTGCTCGGGGCGGCGGTCGAGATCCCGACCCTCGGCGGCACGGTCGAGATGAACATCCCGGCGGGGACCGCGGCGGGTCGCAAGCTGCGCCTCGCGAAGCGCGGATTGCCCGGAACCGACGGCCGGTCCGGCGATCTGTACGCCATCGTACGCATCGCGACGCCGACGTCGCCCACGGCGCGC
>CAXTDA010000410.1:0-3943 GCA_964242935.1 uncultured Burkholderiaceae bacterium
TTCCTCGCCTCGCCGAGCGCATCGACAACGGCGGCGCCGCGCTGTCCGGCGGCGAGCAGCAGATGGTCGCGATCGGCCGCGCGCTGATGCTGAACCCCGACGTCGTCATCCTCGACGAGGCCACGGAAGGCCTCGCGCCGCTGATCGTCGCCGAGATCTGGCGGATCATCGGCGTGATCCGCGCGAGCGGGATCGCGTCGCTGATCGTCGACCGCAACTATCGTGCGGTCCTCGCGCACACCGATCGTTGCGTGGTCCTGCAGAAGGGTCGCGTGGTACTCGACGACACGTCGCAGGCATTGCACGACAGCGCGACCCTCGCCGGCTTCCTCGGCGTCTGACGCGGCGCGTTCACTGGCCCCGGAACAGGCCCTGGAACGGTCGCGAGACCGGCAGGCGCTCGGAGCGGCCTCGCAGCGACACCTCCATGTGCGTCTCGTCGATGCGGGTCGCGACGGCGATGCGCCGGTGGTCGACGATCACGGACCGGTGAATCTGCCAGAAGACGCGCTCGTCGAGCTGGATCAGCAACTCCTTCAGCGGCGTGCGGATCAGGGCCTCGCCGCTGTCGTGGACCACGCGCGTATAGCGCGCGTCGGCTTCGAAGAACACGATCTCGTCCACCGGGATCAGGCGAACCTGCCGGCCCTGGCTGCTCTGGATCGTCGCGAGCGACGGCGCGCGCAGCCGCTCGGACAGCCGCTCGAGGAGCGGCTGCAAGTCCGCGAGCGGTGGCTGCGCGATTCGCGCGTGGAGGCGCTCGATCATCAACGCCACGCGCGCGGGCTCCACCGGCTTCAGCAGGTAGTCGATCGCGCCCGCATCGAACGCCTCGATCGCGTGATCGCCGTACGCGGTCACGAAGACGACCTGCGAACGACCCGCGATGCGGCGCGCGACGTCGATGCCGGTCAATCCCGGCATGCGGATGTCGAGGAAGCAGACGTCGGGCTGATGCTCGAGCCAGGCGTCCCAGGCATCGGTGCCGTTGACGCACGCGGCGACGAGGTCCATCGCCGGAGCCACCCGCTCGAGCGCGCGCCGCAGCTGCGTTCGCGGCGCCTCCTCGTCGTCGGCGAGCACCGCGACAAGACGTCGCGACGCGGACGCGCCGTTCAAGCCGGGTCCTCGTGCGCGATGCGGACCGTGGCCACGGTGCCGCTCGTCGTCGGCCTCTCCGACGCCGTCCGCAACGTCAACGTCGCGCGGGCGCCGAACAGGTGGGCGAGCCGCTCGCGACTGTTGGCGAGACCGATGCCGTCGTGCCAGTCGGGCGCGAGCGGTACCCCGTCGTTGCGGACCTCCAGCACCCATGCGCCGCCGTCGCGGCGCGCCGCCACGCGGAGCACGCCGCCGTGCAACGCCGGCGCGATGCCGTGCTCGATCGCGTTCTCCACCAGGGTCAGCACGATCCCCGGCGCGATCCGCTCCGCGCCCGCCGCCGGTTCGATCGCGATGTCGTGATGCAACCGGTCGCCCAGGCGGGCGGCCATGATCGACAGGTAGTGGCGGACGGTCTCGATCTCAACCGCGAGCGCGACGCTCTCCTGCCCGAGCAGCTCGGTCGAGCCGCGCAGGAACGAGGTCAACGCGCGCAGCAGCGGACCGGCGCGCGGATCGCCCTCGTCGACCCAGTGCTGGATCGCGGCCAGCGTGTTGAAGACGAAGTGCGGCTGGATCTGGCCCTGCAGCAGCTTCAGTCGCGCCTCCGCGAGTTGACGCGCCGCGGCGTCGCGTTCCTGCGTGAGACGCATCGCCGCCAGCTCGCGATGGAGCTGGAAGCGCCGGATCGCCGCCACCGTCCAGAGCAGCAGCCCGAGCACGAGCAGCAGCAGCACCATGACCGGCACCGCCTTCCGCACGAAGAGATCGCGCAGCCGCGTCCAGGCCGCGGCATCGAAGTCGCCGCCCTGGACGAAGTGAATCGCGACGAACGCCGCAGCGGCGCCCAGCCAGGCGAGCAGCAAGGCCGTGCCCGAAAACTTCAGCAGCTTGCCCAGCGTATAGCGGTCGGGCTGCAGCCACGCGCCGAGCGAGACGAAGAGCAGCGCGATGGCGGCCGAGACGGCAGCCGGGATCGCCAGTGCCCACCCGGCGCCGGTCGCGCGGAGGGCGATCGCCACCCCGAGGATCGCGCCGACCAGCGACAGCCAGAAGCGCAGCCCTGCCCGGCTGTACAGCCAGCGATCGAGGCACTCGACCTCGTGGCGAAGCGGCGGCGCCATTCGGGCGTAGTGCGGCGCGGCCCACGCGAAGTAGCGGCGCTGGAACGCGTTGAGGGTCCGGGTCGACGCCATGCCGGAATTCTAGGGGCTCGATCCGGCCGGGCGCGGCGTCGACGCGCGAACGGTCGATCCGACCGGCGAATGAACGGCACGCGCGTTCGAACGGCGGATCGGCGGCCTCGGACCTGCAAGGCGTTGCGGGACACTACACTCCGGGCTTCGGCTGCTTCGCGCGAGCGGTCTTCCACGACGGACACCCCCGCATGCGCAGTTACCGGCTCGAACAGTTCGGCCAGCCGCTCGTCGAGGAGCACGGCGAGACGCCGCGGCCGGCGGGCCACGCGGTCGTCGTCCGCCTCGGCAGCTGCGGTGTCTGCCACAGCGACGTGCACCTGGCCGACGGCTATTTCGACCTCGGCAACGGCAATCGCATCGCGCTCGGCGCCAGCGTCGCGCCGCCGCGCACGCTCGGCCACGAGATCGCCGGCACGGTCGTCGCGGTCGGCGCCGACGTCTCGACGGTCGCGGTCGGTGATCGCCGCGTCGTCTACCCGTGGATCGGCTGCGGCCGGTGCGCGATGTGCGCGTCGGGCGAGGAGCAGCTGTGCAACTCGCCGCGCGCGATCGGCATCAACGTCGACGGCGGCTTCGCCGACCACGTGCTGGTCGCCGACGAGAAGTACCTGTTCGACTTCGCGCCGTTGTCCGAGGAGCAGGCCTGCACATACGCCTGCTCGGGGCTCACGGCGTTCGGCGCGCTGAAGAAGGTGACGGGCTGCTTCGCGGGCGCCGGTGAAGGACGACGGTTGCTGATCATCGGCGCGGGCGGCGTCGGCCTGTCGGGCATCCGCATGGCCGCGCATCTCGGGCTCCCGGCGCCGATCGTGGCCGAGGTCGACCGTTCGAAGTGGGACATCGCGCGCGAGGCGGGCGCGGCCGAGACCATCGATCCGAGGGCCGACGGCGCCGTCCGCGCGCTGATGAAGACGACCGGCGGCGGCGTCGCCGCGGCGATCGACTTCGTCGGCGCCGGCGAGACGTTCGCGTTCGGTTTCGGCGCGCTCCGCCGCGGCGGCATGCTGGTGTCGGTCGGCCTGTTCGGCGGCGCCACGCCGATCTCGCCGGCGATGATCGCGATGAAGGCGCTCCGCGTCGTCGGCTCGTACGTCGGCTCGCCCGCCGAGATGGGGGAACTGATGGCGCTGGCGCGTGCCGGATCGTTGCCCGAGCTGCCGATCGCGCACGTCCCGCTGTCCGCCGCGAACGCGACGCTCGACGCGTTGAGGGAAGGCCGCGTCCGCGGGCGCGCCGTGTTGAAGCCCTGATCCGCGACCTCGACACCCCTTACGAACTCACTGTACCGAAGGAATGACGATGCCCGATACCGCCGCCCAGCCACAACCCCGCGCCACCTACGAAGACCTCGCGCTCTACATCGACGGCCGCTTCGTCAAGGGCGAAGGCCGCCGCGAACAGGACGTCTTCGATCCCGCGACCGACACCGTGATCGGCCGCCTTCCCCACGCGACGACCGAGGACCTCGACCTCGCGCTGAACAGCGCCGCAAGGGCCTTCGAGACCTGGAAGAAGACGTCGCCGATGGAGCGCAGCAAGATCCTCCGCAAGGTTGCCGAGCTCGCGCGCGAACGCGCGCAGTCGATCGGCGCCAACATGACGCTCGACCAGGGGAAGCCGATCGGCGAGGCGATCGGCGAAGT
>CAXTDA010000411.1:0-3938 GCA_964242935.1 uncultured Burkholderiaceae bacterium
GACGGACCTGGATGGCGCGGTGGCCCGTCGGACGGAGACGGAAACGGCGCTGGCCGTCGCGGAACATCAGCTGCTGACCGCGGCCCGGGCGGTGGCCGACCGACGGGAAGGTTTGGCCCGGCTGGCCGGTGAGATCAGCGCGGCCAGGACCCGCCTGACGGCCGGCGGTGAGGAAACCGCCCGCCTGGCGGCGGCGGTCGCCCAGGCCAGGGATCGAGCCGGAGCGGCGCTGGCCGGCTTCACCCGCCTGCAGCACTCGATCGGCGACCTGGACTCCTCCGAGATCGGGCTGGACGAGGCACATGAAGCCGCGGAGCAGGCCGCCGACGTCGCCGGCGATGCGCTGCGGCTGTCGATGACGCCGCCCGACGGCACGGCCGTCGCACTCACGACGCGCCACGTCGTGCATGCGGAGGGCGGCCTCTTCGACGGGCAGCAGCGGCGCGCGATCCATCGCGACTATCGGCAGAGCGCGGTCACCGGCTTCGTGACCGCGATCGAGACCCCATCGTCGTCGCTCGCCGCGACCGCGTTCGAACGCTTCACCGAGGATGGACCGATCGCGCTGCTGCCGGCACGCACGAAGCGATCCGACGGCAGCGTGGCCACGGGCTGGTCGCTCGTCTGGTGCGGCAAGCCCGAGGACGCGGCGGCGCGCGTCGCGTTGTCCGACGACGCGTTCGCCGCGGCCTTGCACGACGCGTTCGGCGATCGGCTCGGCCGCTTCGCGATCGTCGGCGACCGGCGGCTCTATCCGCTCGGGCTGAACGCGGTCGCGCGGCCGGCGCGCGCGCGATCGTCGACGGGCGCCGAATTCGCGATCGGCAACGCCGCGCAGACGCTCCATCCGGTCGCCGGACAGGGCCTCAACCTGGGCTTTCGCGATGCGCACGACCTCGCGTCGTTGCTGGTCGATGCGGACCGCCGGTCCGAGGTCGATGCGGTAGCGCTCGCCGCGCGGCACGTCGCGCGGCGTCGCATCGACCGCGGCGTCACGGTCAACCTCACCGATCTCATGCCGCGCCTCTTCGCGAGCCCGCTCGCGCCGGTCGCTGCGGCGCGTGGCCTCGTGCTCGCGTTGCTCGACGTGTCGTCGCCGCTCCGCGGCGTCTTCGCGCGTCAGATGATGGACGGCCGTCGCTGAGGGCCGGTGCCACAACGACGACGGGTCCGCAAGCACCGCCGGTCACGATTTTTTGCACGCGGCGCGGTCCGTCGGCCGAGCCCTTGCGGCTAGAATGGCCGTCCCGTTTCGAGTCCGCGCGACGCTTCCGGCGCCGCTTCCGGCGTCACACCGCGCCGGGCCGGCCTCGATCCGAACGACCCTTCTTCCCATCAACCGCCGGATCGCGTTCATGCACGAGACCCGACCCGTGACGGTGGCCGAACGCTCTCGCGACGACGCCGGCGCAGACGAGGCCGGGCCGTCGATCGGTCCCTGGCGACTGACGAACCGCGTGTTCGCGGCACCGATGGCCGGCGTCACCGATCGGCCTTTCCGCAAGCTCTGCCGACAGCTCGGGGCCGGCCACGCGGTCTCCGAGATGGCCGCGTCGAACCCGCGCCTTTGGGCGACCGTCAAGAGCGCCCGCCGCATCGATCATGCCGGCGAGGGCGAGCCGAAGACGGTCCAGATCGCCGGCGGCGATGCGGCGATGCTGGCCGAGTGCGCGCGCTTCAACGTCGAGCGCGGCGCGCAGATCATCGACATCAACATGGGCTGCCCGGCGAAGAAGGTGTGCGACCGCGCGGCCGGATCGGCACTGCTGCAGGACGAGGCGCTGGTCGCCCGCATCCTCGACGCCGTCGTGTCGGCGGTCGACGTACCGGTCACGCTGAAGTACCGCACGGGCCCGCATCGCGGCGCGCGGAACGCCGTCCGCGTCGCACACATCGCCGAGCGTGCGGGCGTCGGGATGCTGACGCTGCACGGCCGCACGCGGGCCGACGGCTTCGGCGGCGACGCCGAGTACGACACGATCGCCGACGTGAAGGCCGCGGTGCGCATTCCGGTCGTCGCGAACGGCGACATCGACACGCCCGAACGCGCGCGCGCGGTGCTCGCCGCGACCGGCGCGGACGCGGTGATGATCGGCCGCGCGGCGCAGGGGCGACCGTGGATCTTCCGCGAGATCGCGCACTACCTGCGGACCGGCACGCATCGGGCCCCGCCCACGATCGGTGAGGTGCGTGCGCTGCTGGCCGCGCATCTGGAAGACCACTACGCGTTCTACGGCACGTACACGGGGGTCCGCACCGCACGCAAGCACGTCGGCTGGTACGTGGCCGGGCTGCCCGGCGGCGACCTCTTCAAGACGCGGATGAACGCGATCGAGGACTGCGACGCGCAGCGCGCCGCGGTCGATCGCTTCCTCGCCGCGCTCGGCCACGATCGCGACGTGCTGCCGGTGGGCCCGGCCGACCCGCTTCGCCTTGCCGCGTGACGCCGCGCCGGTCCGACCGCACATGAGCCGTCCATCGATCGAGGAATGCGTCCGTCAGAGCCTCGAGAAGTACCTGAGCGACCTCGGCGGCGAGACCGCGACCGACGTCTACGGGATGGTCATGCGCTCGGTCGAGAAGCCGGTGCTCGAGGTCGTGATGCGGCACGTGGCGAACAACCAGTCGCAGGCCGCCGCGATCCTCGGCATCAACCGCAACACGCTGCGAAAGAAGCTCGGCGACCACGGGCTGCTGTGAGCCGGCGCGTGAACGTCCCATGATTCGCCGCGCGCTGCTGTCCGTCTCAGACAAGACGGGCGTCGTCGACCTGGCACGCGCGCTGTCCGCGCACGGCGTCGAACTGCTGTCGACCGGCGGCACCGCGAAGCTGCTCGCCGATGCGGGCCTCGCGGTCGTCGAGGTGGCCGACTACACCGGCTTTCCCGAGATGCTCGACGGCCGCGTGAAGACGCTGCATCCGAAGATCCACGGCGGCCTGCTCGCGCGCCGCGACGTCGCCGCGCACATCGCCGCGATCGACAGGCACGGCATCGGCGCGATCGACCTCCTGGTCGTCAACCTCTATCCGTTCGAGTCCACCGTCGCCGCATCCGGCTGCACGCTCGACGACGCGATCGAACAGATCGACATCGGCGGCCCGGCGATGGTGCGATCGGCGGCGAAGAACTGGAAGCATGTCGCGGTGGTGACCGACCCGTCGCAGTACCCGGCCGTCATCGAGGAGTTCGCGCGCGCCGGCGCCGTGCCCGAGGCGACGCGCTTCGCGCTCGCGGTCGCGGCCTTCGAGCGCATTGCGCGCTACGACGCGGCGATCAGCGACTACCTGTCGTCGATCGACGCGGCGCCCGACCGCGATGCACCGATCGCGCGTCACGACTATCCGGCGCGATGGGCACCGGCGTTCGTCAAGCTGCAGGATCTCCGCTACGGCGAGAATCCGCATCAGACTGCGGCGTGGTATCGCGACCGCGACCCGCTTCCCGGGTCGCTCGTGACGGCGACGCAGCTGCAGGGCAAGGAGCTGTCGTACAACAATCTCGCCGATGCCGATGCGGCCTGGGAGTGTGCGAAGAGTTTCGCGGGTGACGACGGCGCGTGCGCGTGCGTGATCGTCAAGCATGCGAACCCTTGCGGCGTCGCGATCGGCGCGACGCCCGCCGAGGCGTACGCAAAGGCGCTCGCGACCGACCCGGTGTCGGCCTTCGGCGGCATCATCGCGTTCAACCGGCCGCTCGATGCGGCGGCGGTCGAGCGGGTCGCGAAGCAGTTCGTCGAAGTGTTGATCGCGCCCGGCTACGACGCGGCGGCGCGCGCGGCGCTCGCCGGCAAGACGAAGCTGCGGGTGATGGAGGTCGCGAGTTGGGACGTCGAAGCAGTGACTGGCGCCCCGAGCGGGCCAGCCGCACTCGACGTCAAGCGCGTCGCGTCGGGCCTGCTCGTGCAGTCGGTCGACGACCATCGGCTGTCGCGCGACG
>CAXTDA010000412.1:0-3907 GCA_964242935.1 uncultured Burkholderiaceae bacterium
CGCTTGGTGCGCGGCACGCGCGCGACCGCGGTGCCCGCGAGACCGGCGGCGGCCGGGTCGACGAGATGCTCGAGCATCGTGTTCATGCGGATCAGTCGCGACTCGATCTGCGACAGGCGCTCGCCGAGCGCCGCGACCTCGACGCGCGACGGCAGGTTCAGCGCGGTCAGGTAGCGTCCGGCGAAATCGGCGAACGCCTTCTGGGCGGACAGCGACGTGCCCATCGCGCCGTGCATGCCCTGCGCGAATTCCTTCGAGCCGAGCGTCTGTCCCGCGGCCTCGTTGATGCCCTTCTCCCATTGCGCGACGGCGTCGCGCCACATCGCCATCGGGTCGAGCATGAAATCGCGCGGAGCGGGGTCGGCCATTTTGTCTCCAGTGGATTCGCGAATGGTTGGCTTCGCGTTCGATCGCGTGATGCTGTCCGAGCCGGTGCGCGCCGTCAACCGGGCAGAGGGCGAAGTCGACCGGGCAACGAGGATCGAGCGCGCGGGTGGAGCTGAACGACATGTTAGTTTCCCGTGCCCGTACCCGGAGATCGTCATGTCCACCTGCAAACTGCTCGGCATCGGCACATTCACCGTCGCCCTGTTCGCCTCGCCGGTCCAGGCACAGCTCACCGGCAATTCGCTCAAGGGCATCCTCGGCAACGCGTCCGACGCCGCACTCGACAAGCTGTCGCAGCCGGGCGCCTTCTCGGCCGACAGCGCGATTCGCATCGCACTGCCGGGCCAGGCCGACAAGCTTGCCGGCCTGATGAAGCTGACCGACAAGGCCGGGCTGACCAACGACATCTCGGGGAGCCTCAACCGCGCGGCCGAGCAGGCCGCGGGCCAGGCCAAGCCGATCTTCCGGAGCGCGATCGACAAGGCGTCGATGCAGGATGCGGTCGCAATCGCACGCGGCGGCGACACCGGCGCCACCGACTACCTGAGGAAGACGTCGGGCGGCGAGATCACGGCGAAGCTGCTGCCGCTCGTCAAGGCGGCGCTCGCGCGGTCGGGGGTGCTGAAGCAGACGTCGCAGCTGTCCGCGTTCGGGATGGACGAGGCGAAGGTCACCGACTACGTCGCGAAGAAGACGTCGGACGGCATCTTCACGTACGTCGGGCGCGAGGAGACGCGCCTTCGGCAGGACCCGATCAATTCCGGAAAGGAACTGTTGAAAGGTCTCAAGTTCTAGTGTCCTGAGTTAGTAATTCGTACCATTAAGACGGCTCGCAACGGGGATGAGTGCAAGGCGCACGGAGTGGTCGATACCCCTTGGTATCGACCGCTTCGTGCAACGCCGCAATCGCCCCCGCATCTTGTCACTGCGGAGCCGCCCCGCAGGGGTTTGACCAGGCGGCGCCCTCGCGCATTCACGATCATCACCGCCTGGTCAAATCTTAATGGCACGAATTACTAACTCAGGGCACTAGTTCTCCGTACGCTCCCGTACCATCGCCGCGAACGCACGCGCATGCGGCTCCGGATCCAATCGCAAGGATTCGCATTCCGTTCGAATCGGGAAGCGATGCGGCGAGGCTTGCCGTGGCCGGTGGGCTTCGATAGAACCGTGCAATGAATTCTGCATCGCCGACCGACCGCGTCCGGCCCGAGCCATTGATCGAAGCACCTGCGTGCTACCATCTTCGCGCCTTCGAACGGGTCGTGCTGGTGCAAAGCACGTGGTTTCGTTCCCACCGGTTCGTCGTGGCAAGTCCATGCAAGATCGATTCGACGGTGCGCTGCGTATCCTCGTCGTCGACGATCGATCGACCGATGTGCGCGCGTGGTCCGATGCCGCAGCGGCCATGCCGCAACCGGTCGTGGTGTGCTGCGTCGCCAGCGCGGCCGGCCTGCAGGAAGCGGTCCTCGAAGGCGGCTGGACCGGCATCCTCTGTCGCCAGGTCCCGGCGCGGCTCTCGGTCAGCGCGGTCCTCGCGATGACCCAGGTCCTCGAGCCGATGCCCCCCGTTCTGCTGTTTCCGGACATCCCCCATGCGGTCGACCGCAAGCGCTGGCTCGCCGCGTTGCTCGAGTCGCCCGCCGCAGCGGCGAGCGCGTCGTCGCCGCTGTTCGACCTCGACCTCGGCCCGCTTCACGATCCGTCCGGATTCGAAACCGACACCGGCCCGATGAACGCGTTGCGCGAAAGCGAGGAGCGCTTCCGCACGCTGACCGAGATCGCCCCGGTCGGCATCTTCCTCACCGACGCGAACCAGGAATGCGTCTACGTCAACGAACGCTGGTCCGAGATCACCGGCATTTCTCCTGCCGACGCGTCGGGACGCGACTGGCGCCTCTGCCTGCAGACGCAGGGGACGACGCTGCAGGCGACGTCGCTGTTCGCCGTCGACCCGACGCTGCCGCTGACGTTCGAGAATCCGGTCGAGCGGACCCACGGCAGCCGCTGGGTGATCGGCCAGTTGCGCCCGTACCGCGACGCGCACGGGTCGATCATCGGCCACCTCGGCGTGATCACCGACATCACGGACCGGAAGAACGCCGAGCTCGCGCTGCGCGAGTCCGAGCAACGCCTGCGCGATCTGTCGACCCACCTCACGTCGTCGGAGGAACGGCAACGCGAACAGATCGCCCGCGAGATCCACGACGACATCGGCAGCTCGCTGACCGGGATGAAGATCGACCTGTTGCGCGTGCGACAACTGACGACCGCGATCCCCGAGGTGCAGGAGAAGATCGCCGCATTCAACCGGCTGCTCGACTCGACCGCGGCCGCGAGCGTGCGCATCGCGAAGGCGCTCCGGCCGAGCATCCTCGACGACGGCATCGTGCCGGCGATCGAGTGGCAGTTGCGCGAGTTCTCGAAGCGGATGGATATCGACACGGAATTCGCCGAGCCGGAGCGGGAGCCGCAACTGACCCCGGACCAGTCGATCGCGTTGTTCCGCGTCGTGCAGGAAGCGCTGAACAACGTCGCCAAGCATGCGCAGGCGCGGCACGTCGACGTGGTCCTGTTCACGCGGCCCGATGAACTCACGCTCGAGATCCACGACGACGGCAAGGGCATCCCGAAGGGACCGTCCGGCGAGCGCGTCGAGCGCCGCGGCGCGTTCGGCATCTCCGGCATGCGCGAACGCATCGCTTCGCTCGGCGGCTGGATGGACATCACCGGTGCGCCGGGCAAGGGCACGACGGTGATGGTCGGCATTCCGATGCGGGCGTTGAGCACTGCGCGATGACGATCCGCGTGATCGTGGCGGACGACCACCCGATCCTGCGGGCCGGACTCGTGTCGGTGCTGAACGCGTCGCCCGACCTCCGCGTCGTGGGCGAAGCCGGCAACGGCGCCGAGGTGCTGCGCTCGGTCCGCGACGTGACGTTCGACGTGCTGCTGCTCGACGTGTCGATGCCGGGGAAGAGCGGGCTCGACCTGATGCGGCAGATCCGGAAGGACAACCCGCGGCTGCCGATCCTGATCGTCAGCTCGCATCCGGAAGACCAGTACGCGCTCCGCGCGATCAAGGCCGGCGCGTCGGGCTACCTGACGAAGATGAGCGCCCCGGCCGACCTGGTGAGGGCGGTTCACACGATCGCGACCGGTCGCAAGTTCATCACGCCCGCGCTCGCGGAGATGCTCGCCGACCACGTCGAGCGACCCGACGACGGCAGGCCGCACGAGAGCCTGTCCGATCGCGAGTTCCAGACGATGAAGATGATCGCCGCCGGCCACTCGCTGACGCACATCGGCGAAGTGCTGTGCATCTCGGTCAAGACCGTCAGCGTCTATCGCTCCCGCGTCCTCGAGAAGATGCGGATGAAGAGCAACGTGGAACTGACGCGCTACGTCGTCGAGCACGGGTTGACGGACGACGACGCCTAGCCGCGCCCGTCGTTCCCGCGAACGCGGGAACCCCGTACCGCTCAGAACAGCCCGACCACCTGCCCATCCCGGTCGATAT
>CAXTDA010000413.1:0-3890 GCA_964242935.1 uncultured Burkholderiaceae bacterium
AGCTTCTGGTCGAGGAATTGCGCGATCGCCTGCGCCGGCGCGACGCGATCGCCGGCGTCGACCGCGGCTGTCCACGCTGCGCGATCCCGCTTCCTTCCGATGACCGCGACCGGCTCTGCGGTCGCTGCCTGCGGCGCCTGCCGGCGTTCGACCGGACCTGGGCCGCGGCGCTCTACGAACCGCCGTTCAGCCAGGTCGTCCGGGCCTTCAAGTACGGCGCGGTGCTCGCGCATGCGCCGCTGCTGGCCGACCTGCTGCAGTCGCGCTACGCGGCAGTGACCGCGCGATCGACGGGAACGGTCGATGTCGTGATTCCCGTCCCGCTGTCGCGCGAGCGGATGGCGGCGCGCGGCTTCAACCAGTCGATCGAGATCGCGCGCATCGTCGCGAGGCGCCTCGACCGGCCGCTCGACGTGCGGAGCGTCCTTCGCCTCGGCGACACGCCGCCGCAGGCGGCGCTGGCGTTCGACGCGCGACGGCGCAACGTGCGCGGCGCATTTCGCGGTGCCCGACGATGGACGGGCCGGCCTCGCGGGGCGGCACGTCGCGGTGGTCGACGACGTGATGACGACCGGCGCTACCCTTGACGAACTGGCCCGGACGCTGAAGCGCGCAGGCGTCGCGTCGGTCTCCAACCTCGTCGTGGCGCGCACGCCCTGAATGTCTGGGGAAGCACTGAACAAGTCCCCGATCGCATGTTCCATGTCGTACTCGTCTGTCCCGAAATCCCGCCCAACACCGGCAACGCGATCCGCCTTTGCGCGAACACGGGGGCCACCCTGCACCTGGTCGAGCCGCTCGGATTCTCGATCGACGACGCGCGGCTACGGCGCGCGGGGCTCGACTACCACGAGACCGCGGCGATGCGGGTCCACCGCGACTGGGACGCGTTCGTGCGCGCGGAGCGGCCGGCGCCCGAGCGCATGTTCGCGCTGACCGTCCGCGGCACGGTCGCGCCGCACGACGTCGCGTTCCAGCCGGGCGACTGGCTCGTGTTCGGTTCGGAGACGCGCGGGCTTTCACCGGCCGTGATCGAGCGATTCGATGCGGCGCACCGCTTGCGGCTGCCGATGCGCGCCGGGCAGCGCAGCCTGAACCTGTCGAACGCGGTCGCCGTGGTCGTCTTCGAGGCGTGGCGGCAGAACGGCTTCGCCGGGGCGGCGTCGGAATGACGCCAGTGCGGCACGCCAGGAAGGCAATGACTAATGCTCGTGTCGCGGCGCGCGCGCGAGCAGATGGCCGAGCGCCTCGCGCGGCGGCAGGCCGTCGAACAGGATCGCCGAGACCGCCACGGTGATCGGCATGTCGACTCCGACCCGTTCGGCGCTGGACTTGATGGCCCGCGCGCAATGCACGCCCTCGGCGACATGCCCGAGCGATTGCAGGACGGTGTCGAGCGACTCGCCGCGACCGAGCGCGAGGCCGACGCGGCGGTTCCGCGACAGGCCGCCGGTGCAGGTCAGGATCAGGTCGCCGACCCCCGTCAGGCCCATCAGCGTCTCGACGGCGCCGCCGACCGCGACCCCGTACCGCATCATCTCCGAAAGACCTCGCGTGATTACGGCGGCGCGGGCGTTGGCGCCGAGTTCGAGCCCGTCGCTGATGCCGGCGGCGAGCGCCATCACGTTCTTGACGGCGCCGCCAACTTCGACCCCGACGACGTCCGACGACCGGTAGACGCGCACGGCGCCGCCGTGCAGCGTATGCACGATGCGCTCGGCCAGGACCTCGTCGGCCGACGCCGCGGTCAACGCCACCGGCAGGCCAGCCGCGACCTCTCCCGCGAAGCTCGGGCCCGACAACGCCGCCGCCGGGACGCCCGGCAGCACCTCCGCGATGATCTGGTGGGGGAGCAGATGCGTCTCGGCCTCGATGCCCTTGCAGGCGCAGACCACCTGCCGCGGGTGCATCGAGGCCAGCGCCTCGCCGGTGGTACGGAGCCCGGCGAGCGGCGTCGCGAGCACGATCAGCTCCGCGTCCTTCACCGCCTCGGCCAGGTCGCTGGTGACGGCGACGTCGGGCGGCAGCCGGAAGCCGGGCAGGAAGCGCACGTTCTCGCGGGACGCCCGCAGCGCCGCCATCTGGGCACGGTCCCGACCGTGCAGCGTCACGTCGTGGCGGCGCGCAGCGACCAGCGCGAGCGCCGTGCCCCAGGCGCCGGCACCGACGATCGAGATCCGCATGTCAGCGGCCGGTCGCCGCGTGACGCGCGACGGCCCGGCGCGGAACGAAGCCGCCGGTACCCGCGCAGTTACCGGCGTCCATCGCGGGACGCCGCCGTCACTCGCCCCACACGCTGCCGACCCGCACGAAACCGCTCTGGCCGTCGCGATGGCGGACGCCCACCCAGCCCGCGGCGGGTGGCGTCGAGAGGTCCAGCAGGACGCCGCTTTGCGCGCGGAAGACCACCGGCGCCGCGTCATCGGCGCTCGCGCGCACGTCGACCGGTGCCGGACCGGTCACGACGACGGTGCGCCGGTCGGCCAACGCCTTCCGTTCGACCCACGACAAACCGCCGCTCGCGTCGCGGATCCGCACCCAGTCGTTCTGCGCGACGACGATCTCGACCGGCATCCCGCGCGGCGCGACCGCGATGCGCACGCCGCGGAGCGTCGGGGCGTCGAAGAGGATCGCCGGCTCGCCGCCCACCGACTTGTAGTCGACGGCCCAGGCCGGCGCCGCGCCGACCGTCGACAGCGTCGCCGCGAGCAGGAGCCGGGAGACGGCCGCGGGGGACCGCAGGGCGCGAAGCGGCATGGCGCGCTCTACTGCAACGGCGTGCCGGCCGGCGTCACCAACCCCTGCTGCTCGTTCGCCAGCGCGGCCTTCCGCTGGTTGAAGAACGCTTCGAAGTTGATTTCCGCAAGGTGGATCGGCGGGAAGCCGGTCCGCGTGATCAGGTCCGAGAGATTGGCGCGCAGATACGGGTAGACGATGTTCGGACAGACGATGCCGAGCAACGGCTCGATCTGCTCGGCCGGCACGTCGCGAATCTCGAAGATGCCGCCCTGCTTCGCCTCGACGAGGAACGCGACCTGCTCCTTGACGCGCGTCGTCACGGTCACCATCACCGTGACCTCGTAGATGCCGTCGAGGATCGCGGCGTTGGCGACGTCGAGCTGCACCTCGACATTCGGCGGATCGGTCTCGAGGAAGATCTGCGGCGCGTTGGGAATTTCGAGCGAGGCATCCTTGAGATAGATGCGCTGGATGTTGAAGGTCGGTTGCGCGGGAGTCGTTTCGGCCATGGGTCTGCTGTTCGTCAGGGTCGCGCGCGGGATGCGGGCGCATTCGTTCGGGACGACTCGCGGATGCCCGCAGGTCGCGTGCCGGATCGGTCGTATCAGGAAGCCGGCGCGAGCAGCGGCGTCAGCTTGCCGGCACGGTCGAGCGCGGCGAGGTCGTCGTAGCCGCCGACGTGGAGGTCGCCGATGTAGATCTGCGGCACGGTGCGACGGCCGGTCCTCGTCATCATGTCCTTCCGCGCGGCCGGATCGAGATCGATGCGCACCTTGTCGATCGTGCTCACGCCCTTCGAGCGGAGCAGCCGCTCGGCCATCACGCAGAACGGGCAGACGGCAGTGCTGTACATGCGGACGGCCGGGGTCATGAAAGCTCCTTTACACGATCGGGGGTCGGGGGCGCGTCGATCGGCGCCGACGGATCGGTCGATCCGGACACGTCGACGGGCGGCGCGGCGACCAGCGCCGCCGCCGCTTCCCGCCGCGCCGTCTTGCCGGACTTGCCGCGGTCGCCACTCCGCGCCTCGGGCCTCGGTTTCCGCGGCACCTCCTTCGGCGTCGCGCCGCCGCCCAGCACGAGCGGCAGGCCCGCCTGCGTCCATGCGGCGCCACCGCCCGCCAGCGAATAAGCCACGTCGAACCCCTGCC
>CAXTDA010000414.1:0-3890 GCA_964242935.1 uncultured Burkholderiaceae bacterium
GGCCCTGCGCCGCGCGGAAGCCTTTCACCGCCTCCCAGAAGAAGCGGAGCGGATGACGGAGCAGCGCGGTGGCCTGGTGGCGATCGACGAGCGGCATGGCGTGACGTGAGCGGGATCGCCGGCATCTTACCGACGCGGCCGGCGGTCCGGGCTGGCGCCCGTGCAATACTCGTCGCCCGTTCCGCTTCGATGCCCCATCGACCACCGACCCGAGGTCTTCCGTGATTCGTCCGTTCCGCTCTTGCGTGTTCAAGGCGACGGTTGCCGTGCTGTTCGCCGCAGCGTCGTTCGTCCCGGCCTTTGCCGAGCAGGTCTTTCGCGTCACCGCGATTCCCGACGAGGCGCCGACCGAACTGGTCCGGAAGTTCGAGCCGCTCGGCAAATATCTCGGCGAGAAGCTCGGCATGAAGGTCGAGTTCGTCGCGACGACCGACTACGCGGCCACCGTCGAGGCGCTGATCGGCCGGAAGGTCGAACTGGCGTGGTTCGGCGGCTTCACGTTCGTGCAGGCCAACACGCGCAGCAAGGGGATGGTGACGCCGCTGGTCCAGCGCGAGGAGGACCAGCACTTCCGGTCGGTCTTCATCACCAACACCGGCACCGGCATCACGTCGCTCGAGGGCCTCAAGGGCAGGAGGTTCTCGTTCGGCTCGCCGTCGTCGACGTCGGGTCACCTGATGCCGCGTTCGGCGCTGCTGCAGGCGGGCATCGATCCCGACCGCGACTTCAAGCGCGTCGCGTACTCGGGCGCCCACGACGCGACCGCGCTCGCGGTCGCCGGCGGCAAGGTGGACGCCGGTGCGCTCAACGTCTCGGTGTGGGAGAAGCTGCTCGCCGAACGGAAGGTCGATCCGACGACGCTGAAGGTCTTCTACACGACGCCGCCTTACTTCGACTACAACTGGAGCGTGCGGTCCGACATGGACCCGGCGCTCGTGAAGAAGCTGCGCGACGCGTTCCTCGCGCTGTCGACCGACACGAGCGAAGGCAAGGCCGTGCTCGACCTGCAGCGCGCGTCGCGCTTCGTGCCGACGCGGGTCGAGAACTACGCGACGATCGAGGCCGCCGCCCGGAGCGCCGACCTGCTGAAGTAACGACGCCTCGGCAAACGACGATGGCTCTCGTGCTCGAAGGGGTCGCGGGCCGGCATCCGGCGGCCCGGCGCGGCATCCACGCGGTCGACGGCATCGATCTGCGCGTCGACGACGGCGAGCGGGTCGCGCTGGTCGGCGCGTCGGGCGCCGGCAAGACGACGCTGCTCGCGCTCTGCGGCGTGCAGTTGCGGCCCGAGGCCGGCCGCCTGACGATCGACGGCATCGATCCGTGGACGCTGTCGACGAAGGCGCGGCAGTCGCTCCGCCGGACGCTGTTCGTCGCGCCGCAGGTCCCGCCGCTGCCGCCGCGCCAGCGCGTCGTGACCAGCGTCCTGGCCGGCCGCCTGCCGCGGATGGGGCTGTTGCGGAGCCTCGCGTCGCTGGTCCATCCGGCACACGCCGACCTCGCGTTCGACGCGCTCGCGACGATGGGCCTCGAGGACAAGCTGTGGCAGCGCGTCGACCGGCTGTCGGGCGGAGAACGCCAGCGGGTGTCGCTCGCGCGCCTGCTCGTCTCCGACGCGCGCCGCTGGTTCGTCGACGAGCCGTTGTCGGCGCTCGATCCGGCGCTCGCCGAGCGCTCGCTCGCGGCGCTGATCGACGCGGCGTCCGTTCGCGGCGCAACGCTGGTCGCGAGCCTCCATCAGATCGACCTCGCGGTGCGGCGCTTCCCGCGGCTGGTCGGGTTGTCGGCGGGGCGCATCGTGTTCGACCGCGCGGCGACCGACGTCGACGACCGCCTGCGTACGTCACTCTACGGAGCGGCACCGAGCGCGCCCGAACCGACGACCATGCCGTTGCCGGCACCGATGCCGTCGTTCGACGACGAACTGCGGTATCCCGAACGGATCGCCTGACGATGGCGTCGGCGACGTCCGACCTCCCGGCCTCGCCGCGCGACCCGGCCTGGCGCGGCCGCGTCGCGCTGGGGATCGCCGCGATCGTCGTCGTGCTGCCGCTGCTGCATGCGGCCGAGTTCAGGCCGTGGCAGTTGTTCGATGCGGACAGCCTGAATGCGGCCGGTCGCTTCGTCGGCGACTTCTTCCCGCCGGCGATGTCGGTCGCGTTCCTGAAGACGGCGGCGATCGCGACCTGGCAGACGATCGCGATCGCGACCGCGGGAATGGCGATCGCGCTCGCGCTCGCGATCCCGGCGACTTTCGCGATGACGCGCATGGTGTCGATCGCGGCGTGCGGCCCGCCGTTGTCGCGCGGGCCGGCCGCGGGCCGGACCGCGGTGCGCTGGTCTATGGTCGTGCTGCGCTCGGTGCCGGAGCTGCTCTTCGCGCTGTTCTTCGTCCGCCTGTTCGGGCTCGGGCCCACGGCCGGGGTCCTCGCGATCGGCCTCTCGTACGCCGGCATGCTCGCGAAGGTCTTCGCCGAGATCCTCGAGTCCGCGGACCCGTCGGCGACGCGGGCGCTGCTCGGCAACGGGGCTTCGCGGACGCAGGCGCTGGCCTACGGCGCGATTCCCGAGAGCGCGCACGAGCTCGTCAGCTACGGCATCTATCGCTGGGAATGCGCGGTCCGCGGCAGCGTGATGATGGGCTTCGTCGGCGCAGGCGGGCTCGGCCAGCAGATCGACACGTCAATGAAGATGTTCGAAGGCGGCGAGACGGCGACGCTGCTCGCCGTCTTCGTCGTGCTCGTGCTCGGCGCCGACCGCGTCAGTCGCCTCTTTCGGAAGCGTCCGGGATGACCGCGGTCGTCCGCCATCGCGACGGCCGCCTCGTCGTCGAGCGCGCGCTGCGGCTTCGCGACGTCGCGTGGATCGCGGGGACGGTCGCGCTCGTCGTCGGCTCGTTCGTCTCGCTCCACGTCTCGATCGCCCAGCTGTTCGCGCCCGAGGCGGCCGAGCTCGCGCGCGATTTCGTGAGCGGCTTCGCGCCGCCCGAGGTCGGCGCCGTGTTCGTCCGCCGCGTCGGCGTCGCGACGCTCGAGACGGTGGCGATGTCGGCGGTCGGCACGCTGGTCGCGGCGCTCGCCGGCCTGCTGCTCGCGTTGCCCGCGTCGACCCGCGCGAGCGGCATCGCGGCCGTCGCCCGTCCGATCGCTCGCACGGCGCTCGCGGTCCTCCGCGCGATTCCCGAGCTGGTGTGGGCCGCGCTGTTCGTGATCGCGGCCGGCCTCGGGCCGTTCGCCGGCACGATGGCGCTCGCGCTCCACACGACCGGCGTGCTCGGGCGGCTCTTCGCCGAGACGATCGAGAACGTGCCGCCGGGCCCGGCCGACGCGCTTCGCGCCACCGGCATCGGCCGCACCGCGGTGTTCGCGTATGCGACGCTGCCGCAGGCCGCGCCGCAGTTCGTGTCGTACGCGCTGTACCGCTGGGAGAACAACATCCGCGCCGCCGCGATCCTCGGCGTCGTCGGCGCCGGCGGCCTCGGCCAGATGCTGACGTTCCACCTGAGCCTGTTCCAGATGCAGCGCGTCGCGACGATCGTCGTCGCGATCGTCGCGCTGGTCGCGGCCGTCGACGCCGTCAGCGTGTTCGCGCGTCGCCGGCTCACCCGTTAGAGAGGACCCGCATGAACGACCTGTCGATCGAATCCGCCGCCGAACCTGCTGTGGAACCCGCTCTCACCACCCTCTCGCACGGCGGCGGCTGCGGTTGCAAGATCGCGCCGGCCGTGCTGTCGGACCTGCTGGCCCGGGCGCGCGGCACGGCGACGCTGCCCGGGTCGTTGCCGCTGCCCGAGCAGCTGCTGGTCGGCATCGAGACGAGCGACGACGCGGCCGTGTGGAAGCTCGACGACCGCCACGCGATCGTCGCGACCACCGACTTCTTCATGCCGA
>CAXTDA010000415.1:0-3632 GCA_964242935.1 uncultured Burkholderiaceae bacterium
GCCCCGCATGACCGAGCCGCGCACGCCCCGCCTCGTCCTCACCGGCATCACGAAGCGCTATCCGGGCGTCGTCGCGAACGACGGCATCGACCTGACGGTGATGCCGGGCGAGATCCACGCGGTGCTGGGCGAGAACGGCGCCGGCAAGAGCACGCTGATGAAGATCGTCTACGGCGTGACGAAGCCGGACGACGGCACGTTGCGCTGGGAAGGCCGCTACGAGCAGATCGACAGCCCGGCGATGGCGCGGCGGATGGGCATCGGCATGGTGTTCCAGCACTTCTCGCTGTTCGAGACGCTGACGGTCGCCGAGAACATCGCGCTCGCGCTCGACGATCGCATGAAGCCGGCGGCGCTCGCGGCCCGCATCGACGAGGTCTCGAAGCGCTACGGCCTGCCGGTCGACCCCGGCCGCCTCGTGCACAGCATGTCGGTCGGCGAGCGGCAACGCGTCGAGATCGTCCGCTGCCTGCTGCAGGAGCCGAAGCTGCTGATCATGGACGAGCCGACGTCGGTGCTGACGCCGCAGGCCGTGCTGACGCTGTTCGAGACGCTGCGCCGCCTGTCGGACGAGGGCTGCAGCATCCTCTACATCAGCCACAAGCTCGACGAGATCCGCGCGCTCTGCCACGTCGCCACGGTGCTCCGCGGCGGGCGCGTCGGCGGCACCGCGTTTCCCGCGAACGAATCGAACGAGAGCCTCGCGCGAATGATGATCGGCGGCGACCTGTCCGAATGCACGCTGACCGCGCAGGCGCCCGGCGAGGTCCGGCTCGAGGTCCGCGGCCTGTCGCTCGCGACCGCCGACCCGTTCGGCACGACGTTGAAGGACATCGGCGTCACGGTCCGGAGCGGCGAGATCCTCGGCATCGCGGGTGTCTCGGGCAACGGGCAGAAGGAACTGCTCGCGGCGCTGTCCGGCGAGACGACGGTGCCGGTGGCGTCGGCGATCACGCTCTGCAGCCAGCCCGTCGGCGACGTCGGGCCCGCCGGGCGGCGCCGGCTCGGCCTCTGCTTCGTGCCCGAGGAGCGCCTCGGCCGCGGCGCGGTGCCGCCGATGAGCCTCGAGTTCAACGCGTTGCTGACCGGATCGCAGCACGGAATGGTCCGCCTCGGGATGTTCCGGCGGCCGCAGATGCAGACGTTCTCGCGCGACGTGATCGCCCGCTTCAAAGTCAAGTGCAGCGGCGACGCGGCGGCGGCGTCGAGCCTCTCGGGCGGCAACCTGCAGAAGTACATCGTCGGCCGCGAGACGTTGCTGAAGCCGCGCGTGATGGTCGTCGCGCAGCCGACCTGGGGCGTGGACGTCGGCGCCGCGATGCTGATCCGCCAGGCGCTGATCGACCTCCGGAACGAAGGCGTCGCGCTGCTCGTGATCTCCGAGGAACTCGACGAGCTGTTCATGATCTGCGACCGCATCGCGGTGATCGCGGAGGGCCGCCTGTCGCGCACGCTGCCGCTCGCCGAGGCCAGCGTCCCGCAGATCGGGCAGTGGATGAGCGGCCGCTTCGACGCCGTGGTCACCGGGGAGAACGATCGTGTACCGGCTTGAAAAGCGCGCCGAGCCGTCGCGCGTGATGCGGATCGCGTCGCCGCTGCTCGCGGCGGCGGCGATGCTCCTGACCGGGCTCGTGGTCTTCCTGCTGCTCGGCAAGGATCCGCTGCAGGCGTTCCACGTGTTCTTCATCAAGCCGATCGACAGCGCGTACGGCGTCTCCGAGCTCCTGCTGAAGGCGTCGCCGCTGATCCTCTGCGGTCTCGGTCTCGCGCTCTGCTACCGCACCAACGTCTGGAACATCGGCGCCGAAGGTCAGTTGACGCTCGGCGCGATCTTCGGCGGCGGCGTTGCGTTGTGGTTCAACGGCAGCGACAGCGCGTTCGCGTTGCCGGCGATGCTGGTGGCCGGCGCGATCGGCGGCGCGGCGTGGGCCGCGATCCCCGCGTTCCTGCGGAACCGCTTCCACACCAACGAGATCCTCGTCAGCCTGATGCTGGTGTACGTCGCTCAGCTGCTGCTGTCGTACCTCGTCCACGGGCCGTGGCGCGATCCGGCGGGTTACAACTTCCCGCAGTCGAAGGCCTTCGGCGACGCCGAACTCCTGCCGATCCTGATCGAGGGAACGCGCCTCAACGCGTCGTTCCTGCTCGCGCTCGTGCTCGCGGTCGCGACCTGGTTCTTCTCGCAGAAGACGTTCGCGGGCTTCCGGCTGCAGGTCGCGGGGCTCGCGCCGGCCGCCGCGGCTTACGCGGGCTTCAGCGAGAAGCGGAACATCTGGCTCGTGATGCTGCTCGGCGGCGCGTGCGCGGGACTCGCCGGCATCTGCGAGGTCGCCGGGCCGATCGGTCTGATGCAGTCGTCGATCTCGCCCGGCTACGGCTTCGCCGCGATCATCGTCGCGTGGGTGGGACGCCTGCATCCGCTCGGCGTCGTGCTCGGCGGGCTGCTGATGTCGCTGCTCTATCTCGGCGGCGAGGCCGCGCAGATGCAGTTGTCGCTCCCTTCGGCGGTGACCGGCCTGTTCCAGGGCGTGCTGCTGTTCTACCTGCTCGCAGCGGACCTGTTCATCGGCTTCCGCCTGCGACGCGTCGCCCCGCGATCGGCGGCCGTGGTATGAGTACGGTCATTCCGATCGTCGCGAGTACCGTCGTTGCGGCGACGCCGCTGATCTACGCGGCGCTCGGCGAGACGGTGGCCGAGAAGGCCGGCGTGCTGAACCTCGGCGTCGAGGGGATGATGCTGGTCGGCGCGGTGACCGGCTTCGCGGTCGGGACGGAGACCGGCAGCCTCGCCGTCGCGTTCGCCGCGGCCGCGGCCGCCGGCATGGGCGCCGCGCTGATCTTCGCGGTGCTGACGCTGACGCTGCAGACCAACCAGGTCGCGACCGGCCTCGCGCTCACCCTGTTCGGCGTCGGCTTCTCGGCATTCGCGGGTCACAGCTATGTCGGGATGCCGATCGCGGCCTTGCCGCGGCTCGATGTCGCGGGCCTGAGCGACCTGCCGGTGGTCGGCCCGCTGCTGTTCAACTACGACGTGATGGTCTACGGGTCGGTCGTGCTGCTGGTCGCGGTGCAATGGTTCCTCGTGTCGAGCCGCGGCGGGCTGAAGCTGCGCGCGATCGGCGAGTCGCCGGGCGTCGCGCATTCGATCGGCTACCCGGTCAGTGTGGTTCGCTATGCCGCGGTGCTGTTCGGCGGCGCGACCAGCGGCCTCGCCGGTGCGTACCTGTCGCTCGCGCAGACGCCGATGTGGGTCGAAGGCATGACGGCCGGCAAGGGCTGGATCGCACTCGCGCTGGTCGTCTTCGGCACGTGGAAGCCGATCCGGGTCGTGCTGGGCGCGTTCCTGTTCGGCGGCGTCACGGTGATGCAGCTGCACGCGCAGGGCATCGGGATCCCGATCCCGTCGGAGTTCCTGTCGATGCTGCCGTACGTCGCGACCGTCGTCGTGCTGGTACTGATCTGCCGCAATCCGAAAACGATCCTGCTGAACCAGCCGGCATCGCTCGGGCGGAGCTTCCATCCGAGTGCCTAGTGACAGGACACTAGGACTTGCGCAGCCGCGCCGCCTCGCTGAGGGGCTCCGGGGTGAGTTCGCGCCCCCGCCGGCCCGCGCGCGTGGCCGCGCGGGGGGG
>CAXTDA010000415.1:3642-3884 GCA_964242935.1 uncultured Burkholderiaceae bacterium
TCCTGGTTCAGTTCGAGCCCGCGCGAGCCGGCGAGCTTCGCCGCGATGTGGTCGCCGACCGTGATCGGCGGATAGAGCACGTCGTCGGGCGTCGCCGCGCAGCCCGGCAGGCACGCGACGATCGCGTCCGCGTTGCCGTCGTGGAAGAACGCCGCGGAGCGGCGTCTGATCACCCGGCCGTCGCGGCCGATCGGCGGCAGCACGCGGTGCATCGTCGAGATCCACTTGTCGTTGGTCCAGCG
>CAXTDA010000416.1:0-3883 GCA_964242935.1 uncultured Burkholderiaceae bacterium
GTCGTGCCCGACCTGCAGGCCGACCTGACGCTCGGGCGGCTGCGGGTCCGTCGCGGGCGCGTCAGCGGGCGCGCCTGACGGGGATCGCGGCGCCGACCCGTCCCGTATCATCGACGCTTTCCCCACTTCGGCGACCCACCATGACGATCACCATCGGCGAACGCCTCCCGGACGCGACCCTGCAGGAATTCATCGAGGTCGAAGGCAACGGCTGCAGCATCGGCCCGAACAGCTTCCACACCGAGGAGGCGGTGCGCGGCAAGAAGCTCGCGATCTTCGGCCTGCCGGGCGCCTTCACGCCGACCTGCTCGGCCAAGCACGTGCCGGGCTATGTCGAGCACTACGACGCGCTGAAGGCGAAGGGCATCGACGAGATCTGGTGCATCTCGGTCAACGACCCGTTCGTGATGGGCGCGTGGGGTCGCGACCAGCACACCGCCGGCAAGGTCCGCATGATGGCCGACGGGTCGGCCGACTTCACGAAGAAGGCCGGCCTCGAGCTCGACCTGACCGCGCGCGGGATGGGCGTTCGCTCGCAACGTTATTCGATGCTGGTCGACGACGGCGTCGTCAAGCAGCTCAACGTCGACATGGGCGGCAAGTTCGAGGTCAGCGACGCGGCGACGCTGTTGAAGCAGCTCGGCTGACGGCGTTCGCTTGAAGCCGGGGTCGCGTCGGTGATCGGTCGCATCGCCGGCACGTTGATCGAGAAGGCGCCACCGCAGGTGCTGATCGATTGCGGCGGCGTCGGCTACGAGATCGACGTGCCGATGAGCACGCTCTACAACCTGCCGGCCGTGGGCGAACGCGTCACGCTGTTCGCGCACCTGGTCGTCCGCGAGGACGCGCAGCTGCTGTACGGCTTCGGATCGCAGGCCGAGCGCGCCGCGTTCCGCGAGCTGATCAGGATCTCCGGCGTCGGTCCGCGGATCGCGCTCGCGGTGCTGTCCGGCCTGTCGATCGCCGACCTGGCGCAGGCGGTCACGCTGCAGGACGCGGCGCGGCTCGTGCAGATTCCCGGCATCGGCAAGAAGACCGCCGAACGCCTGCTGCTCGAGTTGAAGGGGAAGCTCGGCGCCGACCTCGCGGTGCCGGCCGGCCTCGCGACGATGAACGCCGGCGACGCGGCCCCCGACATCCTGAAGGCGCTGCAGGCGCTCGGCTACTCCGACAAGGAAGCGCTGTTCGCGATCAAGCAGGTGGCCGCGGGCAGCAGCGTGTCGGACGGCATCCGCGCGGCGCTGAAGGCGTTGTCGAAGTCGTGACGCGGGTCGGGTCGCTGCTGACGGCGGTCGCTCTGATGCTCGGCTGCGCGTTGCCCGGCGCAACCGTGGCGCAGCCCGTCGCGTCGACAGGCACCGCGCGCGATGCCGCATTGCAGGCGCTCGCCGCGCGTCTTCGACTGCCGCTCGTCGACGAGGCCGTCACGATCTTCTCGACGCAGCTGCGGCGTACGTTACCGACGTACGTCGTCGACTCGGCCGGCCAGAACATGAACCTCGGGCCGCAGTGGAAGCGCGGCAATCCGTCGTTCGACGAGGCGCTCCGACAGGTCGACATCGCGCTCGCGAACGAGGAAGCGCGCGGCGGTCCGTTGCTGAAGCTCGAACGGCAGGACCTGCTGCTCGCGGTCAACGTGCCATGGACGCGCGACGACATCGCGTTCGTCGACGCGACGCTCGATACCGATCTCGGCCACGAGGCGGAACGCGCGCTCGACGCGCAGGCCGCGCGGCAGACGATCGCGACGCTGCGTCGACGCGTCGCGCTCGGCGCGCCCGGCGAGGCCATCCGCCGCTCGTTCGCCGAGCTCGACGCGACGGCCGCTGCGCAATACGGCGATTCGTCGCTGACCCTGCTTGCCATGAAAGGGGCGGACCCGGTGCGGGCGCAGCGGCTGCAGCGCCTGGTCGAGGGCGTGACGCTGGCGCCTTCGGATGCGATCGGCGCGCGCCTCGTCGACCGCATGTCCCGGCGGCTGCTCGATGCCGCGTTTGCGCAGTTGCCGAACTTCGTCGGTGGTTTCCGGTTGCGGCCCTGACACCCCGGCCTCTGCATCGCGACCCGGTGACCGATCGGAGCAGCCATGCGCTTCCTCGCAACATCCCTGGCAACGAAGCGACGCCTCGTTTCGTTCGTCGCGATGCTGCTGGCCTCGACGGTCGCGAGCGGCGTCGAAGCGAAGCAACCGGTTGCCACGACCGCGCTCGACTACGAGGTGCGCCAGCTCTCGACCGGGAGCTACGAGATCACGCTTCGCTTTCGGGGCGATCGCAGCGGTCGATCGACCGTGCGCATCCCGTACCGGTGGGCCAGCGCCGAACACGCGGAGCGTGGCATCGAGGATCTGAACGTCCTGACGCCGGGTGCGCGTCTCGACCCGGGCGACCGCCCCGAGCTCCGGCTCGTCGTGCATCGACCGGGTGCCCGACTCACGCTCCGCTATCGCCTCAAGCAGATCCTCGACGGCGAAGCCGACGGCGGGTGGCCCACGACCTACCTGCCGATCCTCCAACCCGCCTATTTCGAGTGGATCGGGTGGACGACCTGGGTCGTGCCATTCGACGACGCGACCCGCGTCAAGGTGAGCGTGCGCTTCACGAACCTGCCGGTCGACTGGCGCTTCGCATCGAGCTTCGGCCCCGATCGCCGGGCGGTCGCCTTCGAAGGCAGGTTGCAGCGCTTCCGCGAGTCGTTGTTCGTGGGCGGCGACTTCCGCCTGCTGTCGCGGGCGGTGCGCGGTGGACACGTCGTGACGGCAGTCCGTGGTGCCTGGCCCTTCGCCGACGACGCGCTCGCCGATCGCGTGCGCACGATCATCGATGGAGAGCGCGCGTTCTGGAAGGACGCCTCGCAGCCCGACTTCCTCGTCGCCCTGATGCCGTTGAGCGCGTCGCCAGGCGTGAAGTCGTACGGCGGCACCGGCTTGACGCGGAGCTTCGCGACGTGGACCACGCCGATTGATTCGCTGGAACAGCTGGACGGACTGTTCACGCACGAGTACTTCCATACCTGGAACGCCGAAGGACTCGGCACCCTGCCCGAGCCGGAGACGCTCGGCTACTGGTTCAGCGAGGGCTTGACGGACTACTACACGCATCTGCTGCGACTGCGCTGGCACCTGCTGACCCTGGAAGGCTATGCCGCGGCTTTCGACGACGTCCTGCAGTCGCTCGCGCACCTGAAGGAGAACACGCTGCCGAACGCGAAGATCGGCGAGCGCTTCTTCAGCGAGGGTCGCACGATCGGCAAGCTGCCCTACTGGCGCGGCATGCTGCTCGCCGCGCGCTGGGACGCCGCGATCCGGACCTCGTCGAACGGTGAACGATCGCTGGACGATGCGATGCGGGCGCTCCACGCCGAGCATCGCCGCGGCATCGAGCCGCTCGACGCCGCGCGCATCGCGCGGGCCATGCGACAGGCGGGCGTGTCCGACGCCTCCGGCGACATCGACCGATACGTCGAGCGCGGCGAAGTCCCGATGCTCGACGATGCGGCGCTGACGTCGTGCATCCGCATCGAGACGGTCGTCGATCGCGCCTTCGACGCGGGCTTCAACGCGGAGGCGTCGCTGGCGACGAAGCGGATCACCGGCGTCGATGCCGACGGGCCGGCGTTCGTCGCGGGTTTGCGCGACGGCCAGAAGCTGCTCACGATCAACATCGCCCGGCGCACCGACATTCCGGCGAGCGTCGGCATCGAGGAGAGCGACGGTCGCGATCGACGCGTCATCGAATACCTGCCGCTCGGAAAGCCGGTCAGCCGCCAGCGTGCGGCGGTACGTGACGGACTCGAGACGCCGCAGAGGGACGCATGTCTCGCGGCGCTCGGCGTGCCGACCGCGCATTGACGCTTGTGCAGGGAAGAGCACTTAGCTAAGATA
>CAXTDA010000417.1:0-3877 GCA_964242935.1 uncultured Burkholderiaceae bacterium
TCCTCGGCACGCGTCCACGCCGCCTGCGGCAGCATCTCGCCGTACCACACGACGTCGGGGCGCGCGTCGGCGCCACAGTCCGGGCAGCGCGGCGGCACCCGCGCATCGGCGGCTTCCAGCGCATCGGCGTCGCCGTGCCATCCGCAACCGGCGAAACACTTCGCGCGCGTGAGGTCGCCGTGCAGTTCGATGGGGTCGACGGTGCCGGCACGGGCGTGCAGCCCGTCCACGTTCTGCGTGACGACGACGGTCGGCACCCGGGACTGCAGCCGCGCGATCGCGTGATGCGCGGCGTTCGGTGCGCACCGCCGGACCGCCGCGCGACGCGACGCGTACCAGGCCCAGACCAGCGGCGGATCGGCCACGAACCCCGCTTCGGTCGCGAGGCGCTCGGGGTCGTGGCGCGCCCAGAGGCCGGTCAGCGCGTCGCGGAAGGTCGGGATGCCACTCTCGGCCGACACGCCCGCCCCGGTGAAGACGACGACGCGCCGGGCGGCGTGCAACAGGTCGCGGACGCGATCGATCGCCATTCAGCCGCCCGCGACGAGGCGCGCGCCGAGCGCCAACAGCAGCGCGGGCACCATCACGATGAAGCCGAGCTTGAGAAAACGCCGGAATCCGACGTCGAGGCCTTCGCGACGGAGGACCAGCAGCCACAGGATGGTGGCGAGCGAGCCGGTCACCGACAGGTTCGGACCGAGGTCGACGCCGATCAGCAGCGCGTCGATCACCGCTTGCGGCGGCCGCGCCAGCGCGATCGTCGAGCTCGCGACCAGGCCCGCCGGCAGGTTGTTCGTCGCATTCGATCCGAACGCGACGACGAGGCCGGCAGCCCACGCGCCGAGCACCGGGGATGCGGCGACCACGTCGGTCAGGAGCGCGGCCAGTCGGGCGACGACGCCGGTCGCCTTCAGGGCCTCGACCAGCACGAACAGCCCCGCGACCAGCGGCAGTACCGACCACGACACGCCGCGCACGACCGCCCATGGCGCCGTCCGCGTCGCCGCCGCGACCAGTGCCATCGTCGCGAGCCCGCAGGCAGCGGTCGGCAGGCCCAGCGGACGGTCGACCGCCGACACGACGAGCAGGGCAACCGCGGTCGCGGCGATGCCGAGCAGCGCGATCACGGCACCGCGCGACAGCGGCGGCGCGTAAACCCGCGTCTCGCAGGTCGCGGGCAGCTTTGCGCCCTCCGTAAGCCGGAGCGCCCCGTACGTCGCGACGATCGACGCCAGCGACGGCAGCGCGAAGCTCGCGAGCCAGGTCCCGAGCGGCGGCGTGCGGTCGCCGTACAGCACGATGTTCGCCGGGTTCGAGATCGGCAGCACGAAGCTCGCGGCGTTCGCGACGAACGCGCAGACGAACAGATAGGGCAGCGGGTCGACCCGGGCCTTCTTGGTCGCCGCGAGCACCGCCGGCGTGAGGACGACGGCGGTCGCGTCGTTCGACAGGAAGGTCGTCACGACGACGCCGATCGCGTAGATCGAGAGAAACAGGCGGCGCGGCGAGCCGCGTGCGTGATTCACCGCCATCGCCGCCGCGCGGTCGAACAGGCCCTCGCGCCGCGCGACCTCCGACAGCACCATCATGCCGATCAGGAACAGGTAGACGTCGGTGCCGGCGCCGACCGCCGCGACCGCCGACCCGACCGGCAGCAGGTCGAGCAGCACCAGCAGTACGGCGCCGCCGACCGCCCAGATCGCCTCGGGCCAGCGGAACGGGCGCACGATCACGCCGGCGGTCGCGAGCGCGACGATGGCCCAGGCGACGACGCGCCCTTCGTTGGAGGTCAGGGTCATCGGCTGAGGATAAGCGACGCAGTCAACGACCCGATGGCAGGTGCTGCCGTTGGTGCAAAACTTGCTTCTGCCGTCGTCGTCTCGCCGCACGTCCCCACCGTTTCACCACTCGAGGATCGGCATCCATGCGCAAACTCATCGTCGCGATCAGGGCTTGTCTAATCGCGGTCGGACTCTTCGTCGCGATGCTCCCGGCCGCGCGCGCCGACGAGCCGCTGAAGATCGCGTTCGTATTCCTCGGCCCGATCGGGGACGGCGGCTGGACCTACCAGACCAACCTCGGACGCCTCGCGCTCGAGAAGGCGATGGGGTCGAAGATCAAGACCACGTACGTCGAGAACGTGCCCGAGAGCGCGGACGCCGAACGGGTGCTCCGGCAACTCGCGGTCGACGGCAACACGCTGATCTTCGCGTGCTCGTTCGGCTACGGCGAGTCGGTGCTGAAGGTGGCGAAGCAGTTTCCGAAGGTCCACTTCGAGCACGTCAACGGCTTCAAGACCGCCGCGAACGTCGTCAACTATCAGCCGCGCTTCGAGGAAGGCTTCTACCTGCTCGGCATCATCGCCGGCCGCATGACGAAGACGAACACGCTCGGCTTCATCGGCTCGTTCCCGATCCCCGACGTGGTCCGCGACGCCAACGCGTTCACGCTCGGCGCGCAGAGCGTGAACCCGAAGATCAAGACGAAGGTGATCTGGGTCAGCACCTGGTACGACCCGGGCAAGGAACGTCAGGCGGCCGAGGCGTTGATCGCGCTCGGCGCGGACGTGCTGTCGCAGAACACCGACTCGCCGGCGGCGATCCAGGCGGCCGAAGCGAAGGGCATCTACGCGTTCGCGCTCGACTCGGACATGTCGAAGTACGGGCCGAAGGCGCACCTGACCGCGAGCACCGAGGACTGGAGCGGCTACTTCATCCAGGAAGCCAACCTGGTCCTGGACGGCAAGTGGACGGGGAACCGGCAGACGCGCTGGGGCCTGAAGGAAGGGATGGTCGCGATGGCGCCGTTCAACCCGGCGATCCCGCCCGACGTCGTCAAGGAGGTCAACGCGAAGAAGCAGGCGCTGATCGACGGGTCGCTCGACCCGTTCAAGGGCCCGCTGAAGGACAACACCGGGAAGGTCCGCGTCGCCGCGGGCGCGAAGATGTCGACGCCCGACTACATGGGGATCAACTGGTACGTCGAAGGGATCGACGGCCAGCTTCCGAAGTGATGCTCCACGCAGTACAGGACGTGGCGTCGCCCATCGGCGAGGCGATCGTGAGCGACGACGGTGCGTTCGCGGTGCCGATCATCGACATCGGCGGGTTCGCGTCGGGCGACCCCGACACGCGGCGCCGCATCGCGACGGCGGTCGGCGAAGCGGCGCGCACGGTCGGCTTCCTGCAGGTGGTGGGCCACGGCATTCCCACGTCGGTCGTCGACGGCCTGACCGACGCGATCGACGCCTTCTTCGCGCTGCCGCTCGACGAAAAGGTGCGCTTTCGCCCGGCGGACGTCGCGGCGAATCGCGGCTACTCGGGCCCACTGATGGAACGCCTGAGCTACAGCCTCGGCGTGACCTCCGCGGCCGACCTCTTCGAGGCGTTCAACGTCGGCACGCCCGCGTCGCGCTTCCCGCACCTGGATCTGACGAGCAGCGACCAGTACGCCGAGAACATCTGGCCCGACGACGACTTTCGTGAAAAGGTCGGTGGCTGGTTCGACCACGCAGGCGCCCTGGCCAGGCGACTCACCACGATCTTCGCGGCGGCGCTCGGGCTGCCGGAGGACTACTTCGTTGCCTATCAGGACCACTCGATCGATGTCCTGCGGCTCAACAACTACCGGATGCCCGACGGCCCGGTGCGGCTCGAGACCGACCAGCTCGGCATGGGCGCGCACACCGACTACGGCATCGTCACCGTGCTGTGGGCCGACCCGGTCGTGCCCGGCCTGCAGATCCTGGATGGGAAAGGCGGCTGGCACGACGTGGTGCCCGCGCCGGGCGCCCTGCTGGTCAACCTCGGCGACCTGCTCGCGCGCTGGACCAACGACAAGTGGATCTCGACGATGCACCGCGTGCTGCCGCCGATCG
>CAXTDA010000418.1:0-3855 GCA_964242935.1 uncultured Burkholderiaceae bacterium
CGCGGGAGATTTCGGCTGGGCGCTGGCGGTCGCGCTCGGCGCCGGCGCGTTGTTGAACAGCCTGCCCGGATTGCGGCCGGTGCTCGGCGTCGTCAGCGTCGCGCTGCTGCTGTTTCTGGCGTGGACGTTTGGCCGCGGCGCGTGGCGTGTCTGGCGCGACCGGCACCTGCCGGCCGCCGATACTCCGCCGGGTCGGCTCGACACTTCGCCCGGCGGGTTTTTTCTCGCCCAATTTCCGCGATAATCACGCTTTCGCTAGAAACTAACACCATGTCCATCCGCCTGATCGTCGGCCTCGGCAACCCCGGCCCCGAATACGAACAAACCCGCCACAACGCCGGCTTCTGGCTGGTGCAGCGCTACGCGGCGACGCACGGCATCGCGCTTCGCACCGAACGCGGCTTCCACGGCGTCGTCGGCCGGCACGGCGCGCGCTGGCTGCTGATGCCCGACACGTTCATGAACCGGTCGGGACTCGCGGTCGGTGCGCTCGCACGCTTCTACAAGATCCTGCCCGACGAGATCCTCGTCGCGCACGACGAACTCGATCTCGCGCCCGGGACGATCAAGCTGAAGCTCGGCGGCGGCATCGCCGGACACAACGGCCTCCGCGACATCGCGGCCGTGCTGACGACGCCGCAGTTCTGGCGCCTGCGCATCGGCATCGGCCATCCGCGCACGCTGCAGCTGCAGCAACAGGTGGTCGACTTCGTGCTGCATCCGCCGCGGCGCGACGAGCAGAAGGAGATCGACGACGCGATCGAACGCGGGCTCGACGTGCTGCCGTCGATGTTCGACGGCAACGCCGAGGCGGCGATGATGGCGCTGCACACCGTCACGCGCTGACGGCATCATCGTGATTCTTTCTCGGAGCATTCGATGACACGATTTACGACCGGTATCCGGCTGCTGTGCACGGCAATGACGCTCGCCTGCGTGAGCGTCCCGTCCCGGATCGCGGTGGCCCAGGCCGCGCCCGCGACGACCGTCAAGGTCTACGACGTTCGCGACTTCTTCCGCAAGCCCGAGCGGTCGCGCTTCCGGCTCGCACCCGACGGCAGGCATCTCGCGTTCCTCGCGCGGAACAGCGGACGGCAGAACGTGTTCGTGCAGACGCTCGACGCGAGCGGCACGCCGACCGGGACGCCGACCGCGCTGACGAACGAGTCGGCGCGCGACGTCAGCGACTTCTTCTGGAAGGGAAATGCGCACGTCGTCTACGTGAAGGACTTCGGCGGCGACGAGAACTACCACGTGCTGTCGGTCGCCATCGCCGGCGGCGCGACGAAGGACCTGACGCCGTTCGACGGCGTACGCGCCGACATCGTCGACGACCTGAAGGACGACGACCGGCACCTGATCCTGTCGCACAACCAGCGCGACCGGAAGGTCTTCGACGTGTACCGCGTCGACGTCGCGACCGGCGAGGCGACGCTGGTCGCCGAGAACCCGGGGAACGTCACCAACTGGGTCACCGACCACGCGGGCCGGCTGCGGGTCGCGGTCGCGAGCGACGGCGCGACGACGAAGCTGCTGTATCGCGACACCGAGCGCGAACCGTTCAGGACGATCGTCACGACCGACTTCCGCGAAGCGGTCGATCCGTTCTTCTTCACGTTCGACGACCAGCGGCTCTACGTCAACTCGAACCGCAACCGCGACAAGAAGGCCGTCTTCGAGTTCGACCCGAAGACCGCGAAGGAAGGCCGGCTGGTCTATGCGAATCCGGACGTCGACGCGTCGGGCCTCGAGTTCTCGCGGAAGCGCAAGGTGTTGACCGAGGTCGTGTACGCCGACTGGAAGACCGAGCGGAAGGTGCTCGATCCGGTAACGGCCGCGATCTACGCGGACCTCGCGAAGCGCCTGCCCGGCTACGAACTGGCGTTGCAGAACGCGACGAAGGACGAGAGCCGCTATATCGTCGCCGCCTATAACGACCGCACGCAGGGCGCCCGCTACGTCTACGACGTGAAGAAGAAGTCGCTCGCCAAGCTCGGCGACATCCAGCCGTGGCTGGCCGAGGCGGACATGGCCGCGACGAAGCCGATCACCTACCGCGCGCGCGACGGCCTGACGATCAACGGCTACCTGACGCTACCGGTCGGCAAGGAGGCGCGCGGCCTGCCGCTGGTCGTCAACCCGCACGGCGGCCCGTGGGCGCGGGACGTCTGGGGCTTCAATCCCGAGGTCCAGCTCCTCGCGAACCGCGGGTACGCGGTCCTGCAGATGAATTTCCGCGGGTCGACCGGCTATGGACGCAAGTTCTGGGAAGCAAGCTTCGGGCAATGGGGCCGCGCGATGCAGGACGACATCACCGACGGCGTCGAGGCGATGAAGGCGCAAGGCATCGCGGACCCGAAGCGCATCGCGATCTACGGCGGCAGCTACGGCGGTTACGCGACGCTGGCCGGCGTGACGTTCACGCCGGACCTGTACGCGGCCGCGGTGGACTACGTCGGCGTGTCGAACCTGCTGACGTTCATGAACACGATCCCGCCGTACTGGGAGCCGCTCCGCGCGCAGTTCTATGCGATGGTCGGCGATCCGGGCGTCGACAAGGCGGCGCTCGAGGCGGCGTCGCCTGTCAACTTCATCGACCGCATCAAGACGCCGTTGCTGGTCGCGCAAGGCGCGCGCGATCCGCGCGTCAACAAGGCCGAGAGCGACCAGATCGTCGACGGGCTGAAGAAGCGCGGCGTCGCCGTCGAGTATCTCGTGAAGGACAACGAAGGACACGGCTTCCGGAACGAGGAAAACCAGTTCGAGTTCTACGGCGCGATGGAGCGCTTCCTCGCGATGCATCTGAAGCCCTGACGGGCGCCGCATCGTCCGTTCGAACGACGCGACCCCGCGGACCCCGGTGCTAAACTGGATTCGACGCCCGGCTTCGTCGTTCGATCATCGAACAACGCATCACCGATCGAACGGACCCATCACCCCGACCCATGGAAAAATCGGCCTTCTTCGAGAACCTGCAGGCCCGCATCGGCAAGATGCTCGACGACAGTCCGGCCGCCGACCTCCGCAATAACCTGCGGGCGTTGCTGCAGCAGGGGTTCGAGCACTTCGACCTCGCGACACGCGAGCAGCTCGACCTGCAGACGGAACTGCTGAGCCGCGCGCAGTCGCGCATCGCCGATCTCAAAGCGCGCATCGAACGCCTCGAGAGCGAACGGCCGCCGGTGCCGTTGCAGGACAGCCCGATCGGCTGATCGCGGCCGTCGGAACCGCGACGGTCGCCGCGTCACCGCGATCTCGCGCCGAACGACTCGCGCGCACGACCCCTCGACCGGAATGCGCGCACGGCGATGACGGCCTCTCTGTCGCTCGCCATCGTGCGCAGCCGCGCGCTCGCCGGGATGGACGCGCCCGAGGTCGTCGTCGAGGTCCATCTCACGGGCGGGTTGCCGCACTTCAACATCGTCGGGCTCGCCGAGACCGAGGTGAAGGAGAGTCGCGACCGGGTCCGGGCCGCGATCCTGAACGCGCGCTTCGAGCTGCCGTCGCGTCGCATCACCGTCAACCTCGCGCCGGCCGACCTGCCGAAGGAGTCGGGCCGCTTCGACCTGCCGATCGCGATCGGCATCCTGGTCGCGTCGCGGCAGTTGCCGGCCGACCGGGTCGACGATTTCGAATACGCGGGCGAGCTGTCGCTGTCGGGCGCGCTCCGGCCGATCCAGGGTGCGCTCGCGATGACGCATGCGATGACGCGCCGCGCGCCGGAGCCGGGGCGGTCGCGGCGCGGCTTCATCCTGCCGACCGCGTCGGCGACCGAGGCCGCGCTCTGCGGCGACGTCCGCATCCATCCGGCCGGTTCGTTGCTCGACGTCTGCGCCCACCTGACCGGCCGGGTCG
>CAXTDA010000419.1:0-3850 GCA_964242935.1 uncultured Burkholderiaceae bacterium
GGCGGGACGGGGAACAACGGCTGCAGATCCTGCCGGTACGCGACGGTCCATGCGGCGCCGACGCGCTTCGCGGGCTTCGGAAGCGTCGCGGCATAGGTCAGCGTCATGCGATTCTCGACCCGGTCGTCGACGATCCGGACGCCCTCGGTCAGCCGGGCGCCGGGATAGCGCTTTTCGACTTCGGCCGTCGCCACCGCGTCCAGCCGCTCCTGGGTCATCAGGCCGCGTGCGGTGCGGAAGACTTCCGCGACGACGCCGTTCTGCGTCTGCGTCACCCGCAGCACACCGTCGCCGTCGAGGCGCTCCAGCGTCAGCGTCTCGGAGCGTTCTTCGCGCGCGAGCGCGTCGCGATTCGGTACCGCGATCCTCGACAGCGCCTGCGTGGCCGACGACGCGAGCAGGATCTGCGCCCCGTCGTGGATCTGTCCCATCCGCGCGAGTCGACCATGCTGGCCCATCCGCGTCGCATCGACGTAGTACGGGACGCCGTCGATTTGCACCGCGACGATCACGTGGTCGAACGCGAGCGGCGTCGGCAGGCGATCGTCGAAGCCGGTCCGGTTGCCGAGACGGGCGAGGGCCGGCGTGCTGGCGATGCCGAGGTCGCGCAGCAGCGTCACGAGCAGCAGCGACTTGTCCTTGCAGTCGCCATAACGGCGCGTGAGAACGGTGTTCGGCAGCGTCGGCCGATGCGAGCTCGTCCCGAGCGACACCGAGAAGTAACGCACCTGCGTCTGGACGAACTCGAGCGCGCCGACGATGCGTTCCTCGACGGTGGGCTTGCTCATCAGCGTCGCGACCAGCGCCTGCCGCTCCGCGTTGGGCGGCTCGCCGTCCACGAAAAGCGTCTCGGCCCACGCCGCGACGCGATTCCAGTTCGCGTACTCGGAGAACTCGATCCAGCGACCGACGGTGATGCCGTTCGGCACCGCCGGTTCCGGCGGCAGCGATGCGATCGAGCGACCCTCGAAGGTCAGCACGCGCATCCCGTCGACGACCTTCTCGGCGGGCTCGGCGATCGCCGGCTTCAGTTCCCCGTGCGTCTTCCAGCGCAGGTGACGCTGCACCGGCGCATTGACGACGACACGACGCTCTTCGATCGGCAACGTCTGGTCCCAGCTCTCCGCCGCGCTGAACGTCGAATCGAAGACGGGGTTCGCCCCGATCGTCGAAAACGCCACTTCGAGCGTGTCGCCGACGCGGAGGTCGTCGACCAGGATGGATGCGGTGACGACGCCGCTGTAGATGTTGTGCTCGAGACCCGTCTCGCGCTGCAGGAAGCGGACCTGGGCGACCGGCAGGCGGTCGAGCACCGTGCCGTCGCGAACGACCTGCAGCGTGTGCAGGATCATCCGTTGATAGGCCGGGACGAACTGCAGCGAGACGCGGCCGATCGACGACAGCACCGACGCGTCGTTCACCCGGACCGCGCGGTGTGCATAGGACTGCGGCGTGTCCCCGACGAGCAGCTGCGAGTCGGACAGCACGAGGACCGCCGGGCCCGCACTCTTCGGCTCCGCCAGCGCGTGCGGCTGGACCCAGCGCGGCACGGCCGCGTCCTTGACGAACGCGTCGGACGCCACCTGGATCTCGCGATCGGGTTGCGCCGCAGGGGCCGTGCGCGGCGTCTCTTCGGCGGCGGTCGCGAGGCTGGCGGTGCCGCACGCGACGGCGACCAGAAGGCGGACGAAGGCGCGTCTCATCGCGTTCGTCGTCGCGGCGTGCCTTCAGCGCTGCCAGGTATCGCGCAACGTCGCGATCCGGTTGAACACCGGCGCGGCCACCGTCGAATCGACGCGGTCGGCGACGAAGTAGCCGAGGCGCTCGAACTGGAACGCCGATTCGGCGAGCGCCTCGACGCCCGGTTCGACGTAGCCGCGGACGACGCGCTTCGAGCCCGGGTTGATCGATTGCAGGAAGTCGCGGCCGCCGGCGTCGGGTTGCGCCTCGGTGAACAGACGGTCGTAGAGCCGGATCTCGGCCGGTTGCGCGTGCGCGGCGCTGATCCACGCGATGTTGCCCTTGACCTTGACCTTGTCGGCGCCCGGCGTGCCGCTGAACGTGTCGGGCAGGACCTCGCACCGGATCTCGTCGACGCGACCGTCGGCGTCGCGCGAGAAGCCGGTGCAGCGGACCACGTAGCCGTACTTGAGGCGCACCGTGCCGCCGTCGCGGTCCGCGGTCGGCGGGAAGAGCCGGAAGAAACCCTTCGTCGGCACCTCCTGGAAGTCCTCGCGTTCGATCCACAGCGTCCGCGCGAACGGGAAGCGGCGCTGGCCGCGCTCGCTCGCGTGCGGATGGACCGGCGCCGTGCACGTCTCGGTCCGGTCCTCGGGGTAGTTGGTGACGACGAGGCGGACCGGGTCGACGATCGCGAACGCGCGCGCCGCCTTCGGGTCGAGATCGTCGCGAAGCGCCTGGTCGAGGTCGGCGTAGTCGGTCCAGCTGTTCGACTTCGACACGCCGCCGCGCTCGCAGAGGAGGCGGATGCTGGCCGGCGTGTAGCCGCGGCGCCTGAGGCCGACCAGCGTCGGCATCCGCGGGTCGTCCCAGCCCGCCACGTGGCCCTCGTCGACCAGCTGCTTCAGCTTCCGCTTGCTGGTCACGACGTAGGTCAGGTTGAGCCGCGAGAACTCGTATTGATGCGGCAGACCGAACGGGTTCGGCATCCCGATGCCGTCGGCGTCCTCGAGCGCGTGCGTGAGCAGCGGAGAGAACTGCTCGGGGCTGTCGAGCAGCAGGTCGAAGAACGGGTCGAGCTCTTCGCGCAGGACGTCGAGGCCGCCGTCGTCCCAGCCGTCGAACAGCGCCCGCATCGACGCCTCCTCGGGACTGGCGAACAGCTTGTTGCGGAAGACGCGGCAACGCAGCGCGAAGTCGAGTTGCGCGTCGACGCCGCGCGTGCGCAGCCCGCGCACGCGGTCGACCGCGTGCATGAACTGCGGCGCACGGAGCACCGGCACGATCCGCTCGAGCGCCCAGTCGTACAGCGGTCGATGGTCCTCGAACTCGAGCGTGCACACCGAGTGCGTGATGTTCTCGAGCGCGTCCGACACGCAGTGCGTGTAGTCGTACATCGGGTAGATGCACCACGCGTCGCCGGTCCGGTGATGATGCGCGTGGCGGATGCGGTAGATCACCGGGTCGCGCAGGTTCATGTTCGGCGACGCCATGTCGATGCGCGCGCGGAGCACGTGGGCGCCGTCCTCGAAGTCGCCGGCCCGCATCATCTGGAACAGCGCCAGGTTCTCGTCGACGGTGCGACCGCGGAACGGCGAGTCGCTGCCCGGGTCGACCAGCGTGCCGCGCGTCGCGCGCATCTCGTCGGGCGTCTGGCTGTCGACGTACGCATGGCCGGTGCGGATCAGGTACTCGGCGAACTCGTACAGCAGGTCGAAGTATTCGCTCGCGAAGTAGAGATGGTCCTGGACCTCGCCGTCGAGCCCCGGCGTCGTCGACGGTTGCAGGTGCGCCGCCTCGCGCTCGAACGGCTTCGCCGTCCAGTCGAAGCCGAGCCAGCGGACCATCTCGACGATCGCGTCGACGTATTCGACGTCTTCCTTCTCCGGATTCGTGTCGTCGAAGCGCAGGTGGCACACGCCGTCGTAGTCGTTCGCGAGGCCGAAGTTGAGGCAGATCGACTTCGCATGGCCGATGTGCAGGTAGCCGTTCGGCTCCGGCGGAAAGCGCGTCCGCACCCGCGCCGGATCGGCGATCACCGCGCGGTCGACCGGCGTCGTCGCCCGGTGCGGGACGCCGAGTCGCGCGGCGTACGCGCCGCGCGCGAGGTCCTGCTCGATGACGTGGCGCAGGAAGTTGGCAGCCGGCGCGGCGGGCGCGGGGGCGGCGG
>CAXTDA010000420.1:0-3846 GCA_964242935.1 uncultured Burkholderiaceae bacterium
CGCGGCGCTCGAACTCGCGGATCAGGCCGGCTTCGCCGAAGAGGTGCAGCGACCCCACCGCGAAGAACGTGTCGCCCGGTCCTTCGAGATAACGCTCCGCCTTGTCGGCCATCGTGCGATTGCGTCCGTCGATCAAGCGGTCGACGAAATAGCGCTCGAACAAGCGCTCGTCGGCATCGCGATGCATCTGTACGACCAGCGCGTCGCCGGCTTGCCGGTCGCCGCTCGACCAGAGATCGAAGAGCGCCCGGGTCTGCGTCTGCGTCTGCGTCTGCGCATCGCCGTTGCCGAGGTCGGCGAGCGCCTCGTCGAGTTGCGCCGTCTGCATCGCATCGGGCAGCGAAGCGAGCAGGCGCAACTGCGCCTCGAGTCCTTCGACTTCGACGATCGGCAGGCCGGCGCTTCGCGCATAGCCGCTCAGGTAGAGCTCGGTTCCGAGGGCCGGGTCGAGCCCCGCATGACCGACCTCGGTCAGCGCGACCATGTTCGCGAGCAGCCACGGCTTGAACCGCTCGACGCTCGCGCCCGGCAGCCCGTTCCGGTTGCCGAAGGCGCGCACGCGCGCCATCAGCGCCGGCGGAACGTGGCGCTGCAGCCCGTCGCCGTCGCCATAGCGACCGAGCTCGAGCGCCAAGGCTCCGATCGCCGCCGTGTCGGTCGGATCCGCTTCGAGCGCCAGTCGACGCGAGTGCCGAAGCGCCTGGACGACCGGGCCGTTGAACGGTTCGCTGCCGGCGCGTCCGAGATGGATCGTCCCGTACAGATACAGCCGCGTGGCCGTGACCGCGTCGACCGCCTCGACCGCCTCGACCGCCTCGACCGGCGCCGGTCGCACGACCTCGTAGAGAAAGCCGCGCCGACCTACCGCGGCGATGCGCGCGAGGATGTCGCGCCGCTCCGCTTCGCCGATCGGTCCCGACACCCGCGGCAGCTCGTCCGCGGCCCCGGTCGGCAAGCCGAGCAGCGCGCCGACCAGGACGACCGCGATCGAGACGACCGCGACCAGGCGTGCGATGGATCGCCGTCCGCGTCGTCGGCAACGCAACGGCGTCACGGTGCGAAGCGAAGGAGCATCCATGTCGGTGCGATCCGGAACGACATCGCGTCTTCGCCCCGCCACCGGCCGCCGCTGATCGAGGCGTCGCGCCTTCCCGGGAGCGACGGACTCCGTCGCAGTCCCTCGAGCGGCCCGGGTCCGGATCGAGCCCCGACCCCGAATCCGATGCGCATCGCGCCTACGAGGCCGGCTTCTGCAACTGCGCCAGTTCTGCGTCGCTCAGATATTCGAAGACCTTGACGACCTTCTGCACGCCCGACACGCCGCGCGCCGCTTCGGCCGCATGATCGCCTTCCTCCCGCGTCACGCGGCCCATCAGGAAGACGATGCTCTTCTCCGTCACGACCTTGTAGGCGTTGGCGAAGATGTCCTTCCGGTTTACGAGCTCGGCCTTCACCTTCGCGGTCAGGTACGCGTCGTTGTTGCGCGCCGTCGCCGGCGTCATGCCGCCGATCTCCAGGTCCGAGACGACCGACTGCACGTTGTCGACCGAGCGGGCGATCTGCTCGGCCTTGTCCTTCGACGCCTGGTCGGGCACCTCGCCGGTCAGCAACACCTTGCGATTGAAGCTGTTCACGTTGACGTGCGAACGGTCCGACAGCGCATCCTCGATGCGGCTCGCGACGCGCGACGCGATCACCTTGTCGTCGGTCTGCGCGCCGAGCGAGCGTCGATCGGTTGCCGCATACGTTCCCGCCCCGACCGCGCCGACCACCACGGGGACCACGCAGCCGGTCAACTGCACGAGGGCTGCCACTCCCAGTACCAGCGTCCATCCACGCGCCGCCGTCGATCTCATATCAGTCGTCCCCCAGTAGATGCCAGTCGATCCCGTCGCACAGGCAGTGCAGCACCAGCCGATGTACTTCCTGGATGCGCGCCGTTCGGTCGTGCGGAACGCAGATGTGGACATCGCCGTCACGCAGCAGTTCACCGATCGCGCCGCCGCCCTTGCCGGTCAACGCGACGATTCGCATGTCGCGCGCGAAGGCGGCCTCGATCGCGGCGACGACGTTCTTCGAGTTGCCGGACGTGGACAGCGCGAACAGCACGTCGCCCGAGCGGCCGAGACCGGCGACCTGCTTCGCGAAGACCTGATCGAACGAGAAGTCGTTCGCGACCGCCGTGATCAGCGACGTGTCGGTCGACAGCGCGACGGCGGCGAGTGGCAGCCGCTCCCGCTCGAAACGGCCGATCAGATCCGCCGCGAAGTGCTGCGCGTCGGCCGCGGACCCGCCGTTGCCGCACGCGAGGATCTTGTGGTCGTTCGACAACGCGTCGAACATCAGTTCGATGCCGCGAAGGATCGGATCGAGCAACGCGTCGGACGACTTCTGCGTGTTGCGCGCGCTGTCTTCGAACTGCCGGATGACGCGCTGGGTGAGCTCCATCGAAAAAGTATAGCAACGCAAACTACGGCAACGACCGGTACGCCACCGGATCGTGACGATGCAGTTCGCCGCGCGGCCGCCGCACACCGCACCGCCGACCTGCGATCACGCGGTGACGCGTCGCCGTCCCGACCCCTCGACGCCGGAAGACCCGCATCGCGATCTGTACAGACCTGCGAGGCGACCGCACGGCGTGCGCGACCAGCGGCGCTCGCCGCAATACGTCCCCGAAGCGTTCTCGCCACCGGGCGAAGCGCGCGTCACCAGCCGGGCGGATCCTCGTCCCGAAAGGCATCCCGAATCCACGCGATGCCGAAGCCATGACCGGCATCGCCGTCGACCGTGACGACGTCGAAGCGGCATGGCGGCGACGAACGCATCCCGAGTCCGACCAGGTAATGCGATGCGGCCGCGACGACGCGGCGACGCTTCGTTGGTGTGACGCTGGCCGCCGCACCGCCATGGCTCGCGGACCGGCGACGACGGACCTCGACGAAGACAAGCGAAAGGCCGTGGCGCGAGCCCTCGGCGGCATCGCGCATCACGAGGTCGATCTCGCCGTCGCGATAACGGACGTTGGAGGCGACGAAGACGAGTCCCGCCTGCTCGAGGTAGCGACGCGCAGCGGCTTCCGCCTCGTCGCCGTCGCGCTGCTTCGCCGTGCGGGGGTCGATGGTCGAGACCGCAGCGTCGTACGGACCGCGCGACCGGTGCGACCGGCGCTGCGACCAGCAGGACGGACCGGCGGCCACGCGCCGCTCCGTCGACGGCGCGATCGGGGCTCGTGCGAGCCGGGCGAGAAGGGCTTTCAGCGTCCGCAGCGTGTCCATCGAGCGATGGTGCGCAATCGAGTCGAGACGCTCAACGTCGGATCGGCTTAATCCCGTTACGGCACAATCCGCCGATGCCGTCCGATTCCGAATCCGACCCGTCGCTTTCGGACGCAGGCCGCGACGACATCCCGCGCATGCTGCGGGCGGCGGCGACCGATGCCGCCGGCCAGGACTTCCCGACCGCGACGCTGTACGTCATTGCGACGCCGATCGGCAACCGCGCCGACATCACGGTACGGGCCCTGGCCTGCCTCGCGCTGGTCGACGCGGTCGCCGCCGAGGACACGCGGACTGCGCGCCAGCTGTTGCGGCACTACGGCATCGACCGGCCGATGATCGCCGCCCACCGGCACAACGAGAACGAGGCCGCGGCCGCCGTCGTCGCACGGCTCGCGGGCGGCGCGCGGATCGCGTACGTCTCCGATGCCGGCACGCCCGGGATCAGCGACCCGGGCGCGCGCCTGGTGCGCGCCGCGCTGGACGCCGGCTACGAGGTCACCACCGTGCCCGGGCCGGCCGCCGTCGTCGGCGCGCTGGTGATCAGCGGCATGGCGACGACCCGCTT
>CAXTDA010000421.1:0-3842 GCA_964242935.1 uncultured Burkholderiaceae bacterium
GGTCCTCGTTGCGGATCAGAAGCGCGATCGGCGTGCCGGTCGTGCGGCCCTCGAAGACGCCGGACAGGATCTCGACCGTGTCGCTTTCGCGGCGTTGTGTCACATGGCGCGAAGTGCCGGGCTTCCGTCGATCGAGATCGGCCTGCAGGTCCGCGGCCGACAACGGCATCCCCGGCGGGCAGCCGTCGACGACGCAGCCGATCGCGGGTCCGTGCGACTCGCCGAAGTTGGTGACGCGAAACAACGTGCCGAAGGACGAGCCGGACATGGAGACGACGCGGCGGACGCGCAGCGAGACGTTCGAAGGGGCGCCGATTATCGCCGAGGCATCGCCGCGCTGATACGCTGCGGCGATGCTCGTTTCCTCCAGGCCCTCGTCGGTGCTGCGGTGGCTCGGCCGTGCGCTGCTGTTGCTCGTCACGGCGACCGGCGTCTCCGCGGCCGCCGACGTCGCGCGAATCGAGGTCCATCCGGTCGCGACGCTCGACGCCACGACCGCGCAGCTGCTGCAGGGCGACGACGCATCCACCTTCCGCCCGGTAACGATCGCCGGTGAACTGCGCCTGCCTTCCGGGTCGCGGACGAAGCTGCCGGCCGTCCTGTTCCTGCATGGCGATGCCGGCGCCGTGGCCAACCAGCCGCCGTGGATCGACGCGTTGGTCGCAATGGGCATCGCCGTCTTCACGCTCGACAGCTTCAGCGGGCGCCAGATCGTCAGCGCGTCGCCGCGCGTCGGACCGCTCGAAGGACGGTCGCCGGGGCCGCTGCCGCGGGTGATCGACGCGTACCGCGCGCTCGACCTGCTGGTGCGGCATCCGCGGATCGACCCCGACCGGATCGCGGTGATCGGCGTCTCGTCCGGCGCGCGTGCCGCGTTGCTGAGCGCGGTCCGACGCTTCGCGGATCCGTGGGCGAGTCGCGGCCGGTCGTTCGCCGCGTATGTCGCGCTCTATCCACCGTGCAACGCGACCCTGATCGACGACACCGTCGTGCGGCCGGGACCGCAACGCGTCTTCATCGGCGGCGCGGACAACGTCACGGCCGCCGAACCGTGCCGTCGCTTCGTGGCGCGACTCGCCGCGGCCGGCGTCGACGCAGCCGTCACCGTCTATCCGGGCGCCTATCACGGCTTCGACAATCCGCCGGGCACGACGCTGTTCAGCGCGAGCGACGTGCCGAGCGTCGCCGCGTGCAACGTCGAAGAGCGCGAGGTAGCGGGCGGTGGCGACGGACGACGCGAGACGCGGGTCGTCAACATCGAGACCGGGATGCCGCTCGTGGATTCCGATCGATGCGTCGGTCGGGGCTTCACCGCCGGGCGCGATGCCGATGCCGATGTCGCGGTGCGGTCCGAGGTCGGCGAGTTTCTGCGAAAGACCCTGGCCGCGGATCGCTGAACGGCGTTACTTCCACGTGCCGCGCAACGCCGCGACCTCGCCCTGGATCGCATCGGCGGTGACCGCGCCCGGCGCGATCGGTACGCCGATCGCGAGCTCGAGCCGGCTCGACAACCCGCGCTTCAACGGCCGCGGCAGCGCCCGGAACGCGCGTCCCGATTCCCGCGAGAACCAGCTCCCCCACAACCCGCGGAGCGCCATCGGCACGACCGCGACCGCGTTCCGTTCGACGATCCGCGCCGCGCCCTGCTTGAACGGGTACATCTCGCCGGTGTCGGTGATGCGGCCCTCCGGGAAGATGCACACCAGGTCGCCGTCGCGAAGCGCCGCGTCGATCAGGTCGTTGGCCTTCGCGAACATCCGCGCATCGCTCTTCGCCGACGCGATGCCGATCGCGCCGGCGGCGCGGAAGAACCACGCGAGGACCGGGGTGCGGAAGATGCCGAGGTCCATCACGAAGCGGATCGGTCGCGGGCTCTCGCCCATGATGACGACCGCGTCGACGAAGCTGACGTGGTTGCAGACCAGCAGCGCGGGCCCCTCGGCCGGGATGTGCTCGACGCCGGTCGTGCGGATGCGATAGAACGTCGAGACCAGGATCCACGCGATGAAGCGCACCAGGAACTCCGGGACCAGCGTGTAGATGTAGATCGCGACGACCGCGTTCAGCAGGCCGACGACCAGGAACAGCTGGGGAATCGTGAAGCCGAACGAGAACAGCGCGATCGCGAGCAGTGACGAGACGATCATGAACAGCGAGTTCAGGATGTTGTTCGCCGCGATGATGCGGGCGCGGTGCGACGGGGCCGAGCGGCTCTGGATCATCGCGTACAGCGGCACGCTGTAGAGGCCGCCGAAGAGCGCGAGCAGGAACAGGTCGATCATCACGTGCCAGTGGGCGAAGCGATTCGTGGCCTCGGTGACGAACGCGGCGACGCCGACCAGCGACGGGCCCGGTCGCAACGCGTGCGACGCGAAATACAGGTCGACCGCGAACACCGTCATCCCGATCGATCCGAACGGCACGAGGCCGATCTCGACCTTGCCGCGTGAGAGCTTCTCGCAGAGCAGCGACCCGGTTCCGATGCCGATCGAGAAGATCGCGAGCAGCAGCGTCACGACCTGCGGATCGCCGCCGAGCACATCCTTCGCGAAGTTGAAGAACGACGTCAGGAAGGTCGCGCCGAAGAACCACAGCCACGAGATGCCGAGCAGCGACAGGAAGACCGGACGGCTCTGCTTCGCGAGCTTCAGATTGCGCCAGGTCTCGGTGAACGGATTCCAGTTGATCTTCAGGTCGGGCTGGTCGGACGGCGACGGGGGCACGAAGCCGACGACGATGCGGCCCCCGACCGCGATCGCGAGGCATACCGCGGCGACCACGGCCGGTCCCCGGACGCCCAGGTCGGCGAGCTCGCCGCCGATGATCGTGCCGACCAGGATCGCGACGAAAGTCCCCATCTCGATCATGCCGTTGCCGCCGATCAGCTCGCGCTCGTTCAGCTGCTGCGGCAGGTACGCGTACTTGACCGGCCCGAACAGCGTCGAGTGCAGCCCCATGAGAAAGGTCCCGGCGTACAGCAGCCGGACGTCGTGCAGCAGGAAGCCGGCCCCGCCGACCACCATGATCGCGATCTCGAGCGACTTCACGAAGCGCATCACGCGCGCCTTGTCGAACTTGTCCGACAGCTGTCCCGACGTCGCCGAGAACAGGACGAACGGCAGGATGAAGATCGCCGAGATGACGAACGCCGCCGTCTTCGCGTCGACCCCTTCGAAGAGCGCGGTCTGATAGGTGACGAGCGCCGTGAACGCGACCTTGAAGACGTTGTCGTTGGCGGCGCCCAGGAACTGCGTCCAGAAGAACGGCGCGAAGCGGCGCTGCTTCAACAGCGCGAACTGGCTCGGATGGCTCATGTCGTGATCACAGGGACCGGTCGTCGTCCGCGGCCGGGGGTCGAGCGCTTCGGCGAAGCGGCACGGCTTTGTACACCGGGCCGGCAGCGGCCGGGGCAGATCGATACCAATGAAACACGCACCGCGCCGGGCACGACGGCATCCGTCGGTGCGCCGTCAGTGCGGCTCCCCGATGCGGCCGGCCAGCGCGACGCCGCTCAGCCACGCGTCCTCGACGCGGGAGCCGCGGCACCAGTCGCCGCAGGCGCCGATGCGGCGTTCGGCGTCCCACAACAGGTCGCACGACAGCGTGCTGCGGGCGAGCGCGTAGCGCCAGCGATGCAGCGCCGTGTAGACCGGCTGCTCGATCGTTCCGGTCGCGTCGTGGAAGGCCCGCAGCATCTTCGCCTTGACGTCTTCGGGGTCGTCGTCGAGGTGCTCGACGCTCCAGGCCGACTGCGCGTGCACGGTCCAGCGTTCGCCGGCGCGCCGCCCGGGCTTGCTCGACTCGCGCGCGATCCACGCGAGGCGTCCGCCGCCGACGAACGC
>CAXTDA010000422.1:0-3824 GCA_964242935.1 uncultured Burkholderiaceae bacterium
GACGCGGCGCGGTGCGTCCGGCGGAGCGCGTCGATCTCGGCTTCGTCGTCAGACGACATCGTGTTCTCCCGACCGGACGCCGCTTCGACTCGTGCCGAACGGCTCGAGCCAGTCCGCGCACGCGGCGCGGACGCGCCGCATCGCATAGCGCAGGCGGCTCTTCAACGTCTCGACGCCGACCTCGGTGATCGTCGCCATCTGTTCCATCGTCAGCTCGCCGTCGACGTGCATCACGAAGGCCTCGCGTTGCGCCGGCGGCAGCGCCTCGACGGCCGCGACGAAGCGCCCGGCCTGCTGGCGCGACATCGCACGGACCTCCGGCTGCACCGCGTCGCCGTCGGCAATCCGGTCCAGCCGGCTCGAACCATCGAAGTCCGCGTCGTCGTCCGGATCGTTCGCCGCGTCGTCGAGCAGCACGTGCTGGCGGTTCGCGCGCCACTGGTCGATGAGCTTCCGGCGCGCGATGACGTACAGCCAGGTCGTGAAGCGGGCGTCGACGGTGTAGCGCTCGGCGCCACGCACGACCGCCATCCAGGTGTCCTGCAAAAGGTCGTCGGCCTGGTGCGGGGTCACGCCCTGGCGCCGGAAGAAGCGATGCACCGGACGCTCGTGGCGGTCGTAGAGCCGCGTGAATGCCGCGGCGTCGCCCGCGGCGTAGGCGAGCATCAGCGCTTCATCCGTGTCGTCGGCCGCGTCGGCGTTCGTGCTCATGCGAACGGATTCTGCATCGCGGCACACGCGTCGCGGACGATCGCCGCGTCGTCAACGCGGCGGCGGGTCTGCGACGAAGCGGCCGCTGTTCGGGAACGGGTTGGCCGACGTGGTGGCGGCGAGCGGCGGCACGGGCGGCGGCAGGATCCCCAGCGCGACCAGGTTCTCGGCGCGGTCGTAGCGGATCGTGACGATCTCGTCCGGTGTCTCCCGGGCGCGTCGGAACGACACGTAGCGGATCGACGACTGCTCGATCTCGCCGTGGCCGGTGCCGATCCGTCCGCGCTGCGCGAGCGAGTCCGCGAGGCGCTCCGACTTCGCGAGTTCCGGTGCTTCCTGCGCGGGATCCGCCGCGGACGGAGCCGGAACCGGCGTGTCGGCGGGCGTCGACGACGACCGGTCGTCGTCGACCGGCGCGTTGCTCGGCCCCGCGACCCGGCGGGGCTGCTGCCGCTCGGCGAACAGCGCGACGCCGATCACGCCGACGTTCGCGGGCCGGCCGGTCCGCGCGGCGTACGAGTCGGGCAGCGCGGTGAATTCGAAGGCCGCGACCTGCGCCATGTTCTTCCGCCATCCGTCGATCCGCGTCTGCTGCCAGGCGGCCAGCACGTAACCGGTCTGGTTCCACGCGGCCGTGTCGCCGGAGATCGCGTTGACGCCGTCGATCGACACCACGCCGAGCGTGCGCTGCGGGGTGCGGCTCGACAGCGTCACGCCGTAGCGGGCGCCGGGACGCCCGGCGATCCACCACTCGCCGCGATGGAGGATCGGCTTCAGCGTCTCGCCGGTGTCGCGGTCGACGACCTGCACGTCGACCAGCGTGCCGACGGCATGAGCGGTCGGCGAGAGAAGAACGAGGCTCGCCGCAACGGCAGTGAGGAACGCAAACGGGCGGCGCATGGTGGTTCTCCGGTTCGTGGTCGATACCGGTTGAACGGTGCATCGACGCGAAAGGGGTCGAATGCGTCGTTTATTTTTATCGTCAGCGAGCAAGGGGACGGCCCGCGATCCGTGGCGCCTTCGAGAGAAGCGCTTACTTGTCGAAAATTAAACCGGGGACGACAAAATACAGCAAGTCGCATTGTCGGATTAATTGACGGTCATGCAATAAAAATCAAATGCGATGCGCCTGAACCATGCGAGCCAAGTTCAGATCCGACAAGCAGTAACGCCGATAGCGTTTTGAATTCACTCGAGTCGAGAAGACACCGATCGCGATCGGCGTCTGCGTCGTGCAGAAAAGGCACGCTTTTTGCGAAGCGTCGATCGGGTCATGGATTTTGTCTTTCATTCGGAGGAGACGATGAAACGAGCCTGCATCAAAGCGTTTTCGGGAGGATTGGTCCTTTGCGCCTCGATTGCGATGCCGTCGGCCTCAACGGCATCCGTCCTGGTCCACGTCGTGCAGAACGACCCGACGGCGACGAACGCGAGCATCGTGCCGTCGTCGACGCTGCCGAGCGCTGACTTCCTCAGCCCGGACATCAACTTCAACATCAACGATTCCAGCACCATTTCGCTGGCCGTTTTCCTGAACAATCCGGTTTTCTTCAATACGCAAAACGGTTTCAACGCGGCTCTCGCAGCGAATAACTCGTTCCTCGAGATTACGGGGCAGACGTTCCTCAATGCGGGCAGCAATTCGTTCGTCGTCGGACATGATGACGGCGTGGTGCTCTCGTTCGCCGATCCGACCATCGGCACCGTCGTCAATCAACCGGGTCCCACGGCCTTCGTGAATACGCCGTTCAACGTGAATGCGCCCGCGTCCGGGCTCTATTCATTCGACCTCAAATATGTCGAGTGTTGCGGCGGTCCCGCAGATCTCGTCTTCCGTATCAACGGTGCGCCGATCGGAACGGCATTGCCGGAGCCGGCGACGATGGCGTTGATCGGTACCGGAGTGCTGGGCATCGTCGCGGCCCGCCGGCGCCGCCTTGCGCCCGGCGGAGCTGCAGCGTCGTCGACGGGAGGCTGAGCGGGTCGGTCACCCTTCGCGATCGCTTCGACGGGCTCGCTCGAGTTGACGACGCTCCGCATGCGATGCCCTGCGGTCGATCTAACCGCCCAGATACGCGTCGCGGACCCGCGGATCGTCGAGCAGCGCCGACGCGGTGTCCGCCAGCACGATGCGCCCGGTCTCGATGACATAGCCGCGCTTCGCGATCCGCAGCGCCTGCCGGACGTTCTGCTCGACGAGGAAGATCGACAGGCCGTCCGCGTGCAGCGCCCGCAGCGTGCGAAAGATGTCCTGCACGATCAGCGGCGCGAGGCCCATCGACGGCTCGTCGAGCAGCAGCAGGCGCGGCCGCGCCATCAACGCGCGGCCGATCGCGAGCATCTGCTGCTCACCGCCCGACAGGTTGCCCGCGGCGCCGCCCGCGCGTTCCTCGAGGCGCGGGAACATCGCGAAGATGCGGCCGAGATCGTCGTCGCGGCTCGCGCGGTCGCGCCGGCTGTAGGCGCCGAGCTCGAGGTTCTCGCGCACGGTCAGCGTCGTCAGCGTGGCCCGTCCCTCGGCAACCTGCACGAGGCCGCGCGCGACGATCTTGTGTGCCGGCAGCCGCGTGATGTCCTCGCCGTCGAACAGCACGCGGCCACCGGACTTCGGCACCAGCCCCGACAACGCGAGCAGCGTCGTCGACTTGCCGGCGCCGTTCGCCCCGACCAGCGTCGTGATCGCGTTCGCATCGATCGCGAGGTCGATGCCCTTGACCGCCTCGATCTGCCCGTAGGAAACCGCGAGGCCTTCGACCGACAGCAGCGGTGCCGTCACCGGCGCGCCTCCGCGTCGCGCGTCGCCGGCGACCCGAATTCCGCGTGGTCGCCGAGCGCGTCGTCCGACAGGTCGGGCAGGTGGACCGGCTGTTCGATCGTGAGGTCGACGGCGGCGGCCTCTTCGTCGTCGCGGCCGAGATAGGCCTCGATCACGCGGGGATCGTTGCGGACCGCGTCGGGCGTGCCGTCGGCGATGATGCGGCCGAAGTTCAGCACGCCGACCCGCGAGCACAGGCCCATCACGAAGCGCATGTCGTGCTCGATCAGCAGCACCGTGTAACCGCGCGCCGCGATCGCCTCGATCTCGCGCATCAGCCCGGTCTTCTCGACGCTGT
>CAXTDA010000423.1:0-3822 GCA_964242935.1 uncultured Burkholderiaceae bacterium
AGGCGGTCGGGCAGCTCACCGGCGGCATCGCGCACGACTTCAACAACCTGCTGCTGGTCATCGGCGGCAGTATCGACCTGCTGGCACGGCGCCTCGCGCCCGACGAACGGATCACGCGGCTGATCGACACGGCACGAAAGGGCGTCGACCGCGGTGCGAAGCTCAACCAGCAGCTCCTGGCCTTCTCGAGACGGCAGGAGCTGCGGCCCGAGGTCCTCTGCATGGACGACCTGGTTCCGGCGATCGCGGACCTCGCCGCGCAGGCCGCCGGAGAACTCGTTTCGCTGCAGATCGCTCCGTCGCGCGATGGCTGGTGGTTCGCGGCCGATCGCAACCAGCTCGAGACCGCGATCCTCAACCTCGTCATCAACGCGCGCGACGCGATGCCGAACGGCGGCATGTTGACGGTCGCCGCCGAGAACCGGACGCTGGGCGGCCCCGAGGCCGCCCTCCGAGGCGCGAAGGCCGGGGACTTCTGCATGGTCTCGGTCGCGGACACCGGCATCGGGATGTCGACCGAGGTGATGTCACGTGTCTTCGAACCGTTCTTCACGACCAAGCCGATCGGGCTCGGCACCGGGCTCGGTCTCAGCCAGACCTACGGATTCGCGAAGCAGTCCGGCGGCTTCGTCGTGATCGAGAGCGAACCCGGCATCGGAACACGGATCGCGATCTTCCTGCCCCGGTCCCCGGTGACCGTCGTCGTCCCGTCCGCGGCCCACGCGCCGGTGTCGCCGATCGGGCAGGACAGCGGAACGGTGCTGGTCGTCGACGACGAAGCAGAGGTGCGCGCGACGACCTCGGCGATGTTGCGCGACCTCGGCTACGTCGTCCTCGAAGCCGACAGCGCGCTCGCCGCGCTCGAGCTGCTCGACGCGGGACTTACCGTCGACCTCGTCCTCTCCGACGTCATCATGCCGGGCGGGATGAACGGCAAGCGGCTGGCCGCCGAGATTCTGTCGCGCGACCCGTCGCAGGCGATCCTGCTGACCTCCGGCTTCACCGGGGCCCTCGCGGACAGCCAGTCCGGCGACCGGCCGTTGTCGACGTTGACGAAGCCGTATTCGCTGGGCGAGCTCGCGCGCACGGTCAAGGCGTCGATCGACGCATCCGCCCGCGCGGGCCGTCCGTCACTCGGCGACTGAACCGCTCGCGAACGCGACCAGGTCGGCGGCGAGGCGCTCCTTGTCGGTGATGAAGAGCCCGTGCGGCGAGCCTTCGTATACCTTCAGCGTCGCATGCGGCAATGCCGCCGCGGTCCGCGCGCCGCTCTGCTCCAGCGGCACGGTGTCGTCCTTGTCGCCGTGGACGATCAGCGTCGGCACCGAGATCGACTTCAGGTCCTGGCGGAAGTCGGTCTCGCTGAACGCGCGCACGCACTGCACGGTCGCCGTCTGCGACGCGGCCGTCGCCATGGCGAACGTCCACTGCAACGTCGCGTCGCTGACCGGATGGCTGAGGAAGCCGACGCCGTAGAACCCCTTTCCGAACGTCGTGAGGAAGTCGAAACGGTCCTTTTCGAGGCCTTCGACGATGCCGTCGAAGACCGAGCGGTCGACGCCGTCGGGATTGTCGTCGCGCTTCAGCATGAACGGCACGACGGCGCTGACGAACGCGACCCGCCCGATGCGATGACCGCCGTGCCGCCGCATGTAGCGCGCCACCTCGCCGCCCCCCATCGAGAAGCCGACCAGCGTCACGTCCTCGACGTCGAGCGCATCGAGCAGCGCCTTCAGGTCGTCGGCGAACGTGTCGTAGTCGTAGCCGATCGACGGCTGCGACGACTTGCCGAACCCGCGCCGGTCGTAGGCGATGACGCGCAGGCCCTGCTTGCCGAGCGCCGCGATCTGGTAAGTCCAGCTCGCGTGGTCGAGGGGCCAGCCGTGGATCAGGACGACCGGCCGGCCCTTGCCGCTGTCCGTGTAGAAGAGGTCGACGGGCTGCTCGCCCCGGTCGGCACCGACGGTGAGATAAGGCATGTGGGCTCCTTGGAAGTTGAGAAGTTGTGACCGGCGGTCCGCCCACGCTCGTCACGTCACCCCGGCGAAGGCCGAGGCCCTGAGTCCGCGCGGGCTGCTCGGACGAGCACTTGGTCCCGGCCTTCGCCGGGACGACGGAATCCGCAGTGTGCGAACGCGTTATACCGTAGTTGCCGCGAAGGCGGGGACCCCGCCGCGGTGGGGGTGTACGCGTGGTTGGTTGTTTTTATACCACCGCGGGGGGGGGGGGGCGGGGGGGGGGGGGGGGACGACGGTTCGAGGGGAGGGTGCCCGGCGCATCACAGCATCTCTTCCGGCGCGAACGGCGCGAGCAGTTTCAACGTGATCCGCAGCAGCGTCCCGGCGCCGGGCTCGTCGCGGTAGACCTGCTCGACGCCGTTCGTGCGCGTCGTCCATTGCAAGCCGCCGTCGTCGGCGATCGTGACGCGGTAGCGGCTTTCCTCGCCGCGGTCGCGCAGGATGCCGGCCATCTGCGCGGCGAGCGCCTCGCTGTCGATCGCGATTCCCATCTCGGTGTTCGCGAGCGACGATCGCGGGTCGACGTTGAACGAGCCGACGAAGAGCGTCTTCCGGTCGATGATCTGCACTTTCGCATGCAGGCTCGCCTTCGACGAGCCGAGCACGCCGAGGCGCTCGCCTTCCTGGCCGGGATCGGGGCGCAGCTCGTAGATCTCGGCGCCGAGCGCGATCAGTGCACGGCGATACTTCGCATAGCCGATGTGCACGATCGCCGCGTCGGTCGCGGCGAGCGAGTTCGTGAGGATGCGCACCGTGACGCCGCGCTCGATCAGCGCGCGGAACGCCTGCATGCCGCGCTCGCCGGGCACGAAGTAGGGCGACACGACGATCAGCTCGCTCTCGGCCTCGCCGATGATCGAGAGCAGGTCGGTCGCGATCGTGGCACCGGCGACGAGGCCGTCCGGGCCGAGCCGCGGACGCGACCGGCCAACCTTCGTCGGCCGGTCGGCGACGAGTTCGGCGGGCGCAGCCGACATCGCCAGGCGACCGGTGTCGAGAACGGCCTCGAACCGTTGCCCCGATTGCGCCGCTTCGGCCGTCGCGGCGATCACCGGATCGTTCGGGTCGGACAGCGCCCGCTGGTCGATCGTGTCCGCCGTCGCCTCGGACGCGCCGGCGAGCCGCTCGATCGGGAACGCGAAGGCGCTGTTCCAGTAGCGGTCGAACGAGGCCGACAGCTCCTTCACGATCGGGCCGGCGGCGAGGACGTCGAGGTCGAGGAAGTTGGCGCGCTCCGAATGCTGGTAGTACTCGGCGCCGACGTTCCGACCACCGGTCACCGCGAGCGCGTTGTCGACCACGAACAGCTTGTTGTGCATGCGCCGGTTGATGCGCCCGAGGTCGGTCAGCGACGCGGCGACCCGCGTCGCGAACCACGAGCGGCCGCCCACGAACGGATTGAAGACGCGCACCTCGATGTTCGGATGCGCCGCGTACCACGCGATGCGCCGGTCCTTGCCGGTCGTGTAGAAATCGTCGATCAGCAGCCGGACGCGCACGCCGTGCTCGGCCGCCTGCCGCGCGGCCCGCAGCAGCGCGTGGGCGTAGGGGTCGTCGGCGACGATGTAGTACTGCAGGTCCAGCGAGCGCACGGCATGCGTGATCAGCGTGTACAGCGTGCCGTAGGCTTCGTCGCCGGCCGAGACGAGCTGGAAGGCGGAGGTCCGCGGTGCCGCAGGTTCGGCTTCCGCCGGATCATCGGCGCCCCGCTGGCGCGCGACCTCCGCGTCGACCAGCGCGGCCGGAACGGCCAGGTAGAACGCGAATGCGAACGCCTCGCGCGCGGCATCGCGGCGCTCGGCGA
>CAXTDA010000424.1:0-3810 GCA_964242935.1 uncultured Burkholderiaceae bacterium
CCTCTACGGCGGCAAGGTCGAATACAAGGGACGGATCGTCGGCCTGTCGGCCGGCACCGGCAGCGCCTTCTCGCTGCTGCCCGCGCAGAACGCGACCGGCAACTGGATCAAGGTCGTGCAGCGGGTTCCGGTGCGGATCGAGTTCGACCCGAAGGAGCTCGCCGACCATCCGCTGCGGATCGGGCTCTCGGTGGTCGCGAAGATCGAAAAGTAAGACCGGAGCGGTCCGCAACTGGCCGACGCGAAGCGCCCCGAGCCGAGCTACCGGACGCAGGCGTTCGCGCCGGACACGCACGCGGCCGACGCGCTGATCGACGGCATCATCGCGGCGAACCTCGGCAAGGTCGGCACCGTCGGCAAGGCCGCGCTGAGCGGTCCGCCGCACGCCGGCAAGACGCCGGTCCGCCTGGCGCGAGCAACCTAACTAACGTTTGTTAGGGCAGGCTAACTAACGTTTGTTAGGTTGATGATCCCGTGACCGCCATCCCCGCCGACGCCGACGCCGCGCCGCGACCCGCAGCACCGGCCCCCGCCGCTCCGACGCCGGCCGCGAACGGCTATCCGCCGCTGGCCGGCTCGGCCAAGGTGCTCGGCACCGTGTCGCTCGCGCTCGCGACGTTCATGAACGTGCTCGACACGTCGATCGCCAACGTGTCGCTGTCGTCGATCGCAGGCGACCTCGGCGTGTCGAGCTCGCAGGCGACCTGGGTCATCACGTCGTTCGCGGTCGCCAACGCGATCGCGCTGCCGTTGACCGGCTGGCTCACGCAACGCTTCGGCGCGGTCCGGTTGTTCACCGTCTCGGTGCTGCTGTTCGTGGTCTCGTCGTGGCTCTGCGGGCTCGCGACGTCGCTGCCGATGCTGATCCTGTTCCGCGTGCTGCAGGGCTTCGTCGCCGGCCCGATGATCCCGCTGTCGCAGGCGCTGCTGCTGTCGAGCTATCCGAAGGCGCAGGCCGGGATGGCGCTCGCGGTGTGGTCGATCACGACGCTGGTCGCGCCGGTGATGGGCCCGATGCTGGGCGGCTGGATCACCGACAACATCGCGTGGCCGTGGATCTTCTACATCAACATCCCGGTCGGCGTCCTCGCGGCCTACGTGACGTGGGCCATCTTCAAGACCCGCGAGACGCCGATCCGGAAGCTGCCGATCGACGGCGTCGGGCTCGGTTTGCTGGTGCTGTGGGTCGGCTCGTTGCAGATCATGCTCGACAAGGGGAAGGAGCTCGACTGGTTGAGCTCGGGCTTCATCGTCGCGCTCGCGGCGATCGCCGCCGTGTCGTTCGCCTGCTTCCTGGTCTGGGAGCTGGTCGACAACGACCATCCGGTCGTCGACCTGCGCCTGTTCAAGATCCGCAACTTCTGGACCGGCGCGCTGACGCTGGCGCTCGGCTACGGCGTCTTCTTCGGCAACGTCGTGCTGATGCCGCTCTGGCTGCAGCAGTACATGGGCTACACCGCCACCGACGCCGGCCTGCTGACGGCGCCGGTTGGGCTGTTCGCGATCCTGCTGTCGCCGGTCGTCGGCAAGTACATCGGCAAGGTCGACCCGCGGCTGTTCGCGACGGCGGCCTTCGCGATCTTCGGCGTCGCGCTGTTCTGGCGCACGCTCTACAACACGCAGGCGGACTTCGGCTTCCTGGTGCGGCCGATCATCCTGCAGGGTGCGGCGATGGCGTTCTTCTTCATCCCGCTCGTCACGCTGACCCTGTCGGGCCTGCCGCCCGATCGCATCGCCGCGGCGTCCGGCCTGTCGAACTTCGCGCGGATCACGGCCGGTGCGTTCGGAACCTCGATCGCGACGACGATGTGGGAGGACCGCGCGATCCTGCACCATGCCCGGCTGACCGAGGCGATCAACAGTGGCAGCGCGACCGCGACGCAGTATCTGAACGGCCTGCAGGCCAGCGGCTTCAGCGCGGAACAGTCGCTCGCCGCGGTCAACCGGACCATCGACGTGCAGGCCTTCATGCTCGGCGCGAACGACATCTTCTACGCGTCGTCGCTGCTGTTCATCGCGCTGATCGGCGTCGTGTGGCTCGCGCGGCCGGTGAAGGCGGGCGGCGCCGGTGCGGAGGCGGCGGCCGGCGCGCACTGACGCGGAAGGCGCGACACGGTCGTTCGACGCACAGTGCTGCGGCACGCGTCGCACCAATGTGGGTGTGACGCACGAGTTGATGCGTTTTTTGCCCGGCGTGTCCCGCAAACGGGTCGCGCGTTGCGGCGGAACGATGGCACAGACCTTGCGAAGTGTCCGGCTGGTCCACAGCCGGAGCACCGAATGACAAGAACTGCCATGGCCGTGCGCGCGGGTCTTTCCCTGCTCGCCTCTTCGCTTTCCACGATCGCGCTCGCGCAGACGACCCCCGCGCCGGCATCCGCCGCGGAGTCCGCGCCGCCCGCGACCGCTGCCCCGGGTACCACGTTCGGCGACTTCACGCTGACCGGCAACGCCGGCCTCTTCTCCGACTACCGCTTCCGCGGCTTCACGCAGACCGGCTACAAGCCGGCGTTCCAGGGCGGCTTCGACCTGTCGCACGCGAGCGGCTTCTACATCGGCAACTGGAACTCCAACGTCGAGCAGGGCCTGTACCGCGGCGCGTCGCTCGAGATGGACTTCTACGGGGGCTACAAGTACACCTTCCTCGAGGATTTCACCGCCGACGTCGGCTACTACTATTACTACTACCCGACCAAGAAGACGGCCGGCACCGGCAACTATGCCGGCTACAACCGCAAGGCGCAGGAAGGCGAGGCCTACATCGGCCTCAGCTGGAAGACGCTCTCCGCGAAGTACTGGTACGCGACGACCAACTACTTCGGCCTCGGCGACCGCTACAACGGCAGCCAGCACATCGACACCGACGGGTCGAGCTACTTCGAGATCAACGGCACCTACGACCTCGGCAACGGTTGGGGCGTGCTCGCGCACTACGGCCTGCAGTCGATCCACAACCACGGCCAGTTCACCGACATCAACGGCAACCCGTTGTCGAAGAACGTCGGCGACTACAAGGTCGGCGTGACGAAGGACCTCGCCGGCTGGATCGTCGGCCTGGCCGTCGTCGGCACCACGAAAAAGGCCTATTTCGGCACGGCGACCTCGTTCGAGGCCGGCGGCAAGGTCCGGCCGCTGGCTTCGGTGTCGAAGACGTTCTGACGAGGGCGACCCGGGCGTCGTTCGCCGGGCCGTCGTGTTCCGGGCCATCGCGGCCGGTCCCATGAATGCGAAGGCCGACCGGCCCGCGCCTGTGATTCGAGGATAGAGGACTGCATGAAACTGATTTCGGCAATCATCAAACCGTTCAAGCTTGATGAAGTGCGCGAGGCGCTGTCGGCCATCGGAGTGCAAGGCATCACGGTCACCGAGGTCAAGGGCTTCGGTCGGCAGAAGGGGCATACCGAGCTGTACCGCGGGGCCGAATACGTCGTCGACTTCCTGCCGAAAGTGAAGATCGAGGCGGCTGTCTCGGAAGACCTCGTCGAACGCGCCATCGAGGCGATCGAGAGCTCGGCGCGCACCGGGAAGATCGGCGACGGCAAGGTCTTCGTCTACGACCTCGAGCAGGTCGTCCGCATCCGCACCGGCGAGACCGGCAAGGACGCACTCTGAACGCGCCGAAGAAATTGATGAACCAAGGGGAAGGTCGATGAAGAAGATCGTGCTGACGACGTTCGCGTGGCTGGTCCTCGCGGGTGCCGCCGGGTCGGCCTGGGCCGGCGATACGCCGACCGGCAGCGGAGCGATGGGCAAGGCGCCCGCGCCGGTGCTGCTCGCCCAGGCGCCGCCGGTGACGACCGACAATCCGGG
>CAXTDA010000425.1:0-3808 GCA_964242935.1 uncultured Burkholderiaceae bacterium
CGGGCGAAGCGACGAAGCAGATCGGCGCGCTGGTCCGCACCATCCAGACCGACACGCAGGACGCGGTGTCCGCGATGGAGAAGTCGACCGAGGGCGTGGTCGAGGGCGCGAAGCTGTCCGACGTCGCCGGCCGGTCGCTCGGCAACATCGGCCGCGTCTCGAAGCAGCGGGCTCACCTGATGGAGGCGATCGGGCGGGGGCCGCGGCGGCAGGCGCGGGCGGCCGGCCAGATGGCATCGAGCATGGAGCACATCCTGTCGGTCAACGAGCAGGCCTCCGACGGCACGCGTCGCACGGCGACGTCGATCCAGCAGCTCTCCGCGCTCGCGCTCGAGCTGAAGAGTTCGGTCGCGCGGTTCAAGGTCAACTGATCGGGCCGACCGGCGTCACGGAAAGGATGCATGTCGACCTCTGACGCCCTCGACTCCGTTGCCGCGTCCGACGAGGGCGGCGTCCACGCGGTCGACGTCGGCACGATCGCGTGGCTGTTGCCCGAGATCGTCGCCGCGTTCGATGCGGCGACCGCGGCGCTCCGCGCCTTCCGTGCCGGCGCGGCCGGGGTCGACCGTCGCGATGTCGACCTCGGACCGCTCCGTGTCGCGCGATCGCACCTGCATCAGGCCCATGGCGCGCTCCAGCTCGGCGAGATCGCGGCCGTCTCGAAGCTCACGGAGGCGATCGAGGAGCTGCTCGCGCGCTTCGAGAGCGACCCCGGGCGTTGCGACGCGACCACGCTCGACGCCATCACCGGCGGCTGCCGGGCGATCGTCGAGTATCTCGAGGACCTGCAGGCCGGAGGTCGCCAGCAGCCGCTGTACCTGTTCCCGAGTTATCGCGATCTGCTCGTCGCGCGCGGTGTCGAGCGCGTCCACGCCACAGACTTGTTCGTCGTGAACCTGGACGTGTGGGTGCCGAAGAGCACGGAAGGCGCAGCGCCCGACAACGCCGCGTTGCGCGAGCATCGCGGTGCCTTCGAACAGGCGCTGCTGCGCTACCTGCGGAACGCAGACGACGCGAGCGCGCTGTCGGCGCTGCACGGGGCCGTCGTCGCGATCGACGCGTCGGTCGCCGGCGACCCGAAGCCGGGGCAGGCGCATCACCGCGGCTTCTGGTGGGTCGTGCGCGCGTTGTTCGACGCGCTCGCGAAAGGCGGCTTCGCGCGGGTCCCCGCAGAGCAGCCGCACCTGAAGCGCCTCGCCGGCCGCATCAACCTGCAGATCCGGAAGCTCGTGGACGGCTCCGCGGTCGTCGCCGAACGCCTGTACGCGGACACGCTGTTCTTCGTCGCGCTCGCCGCACCGGTCACGCCGCACGTCCGCGAGGTCCAGCAGCGCTTCGGCCTCGTCGACGCGGTGCCGGCGGACCTGGAGGTGCAGCGTTACGGGCGCGTCGACACCAGCGCGTTGCGGGCTGCACGCGAATCGCTCGCGGCCGCGAAGGTCGCATGGTCGGGAATCGTCGCCGGCGACGTCGCGCAGATCCGTCATTTCGCGAAGGCGACCGGCGCGATGGTCGCGGCCGTCGGGCCGATCAGGCGCCGCGGCCTGGCGCAGGTGGCGCAGGTCGTCGACGGGATCGCGACCGACCTCGACTTCGATCCGCGGCAGCCGTCCGCCGCCGTCGGGCTCGACGTGGCCACCGCATTGCTGTTCCTCGAGGGCGCGCTCGAACGCGCGCGCTGGCTCGACGACGCGTTCGACGCCCGTGCCGCGCTGGTCGTCGCACGGGTCGAGGCGTCCGCGCTCGGCCAGGACCAGGCGCCGATCGCGGTCGACTGGCTGGATCGCGTGGCGCGCGAGGCCGAAGAGCCCCTGACGCTCGCGACCTTCGTCGCCGAGCTGCAGGCCAGCCTCCGCCACGCCGAAAAGGTGCTCGACGCGTTCTTCCGCGATCCGGTGACCGAGCGCGGCGGCCTCAAGGAAGCGCAGAAGGCGCTCGCGCAGGCGAGCGGCGCGCTCGCGCTGCTTGGGCACGACGACGCGCACCGCGCGATCGAGCACGCGCGCGGAACGATCGCGCGCTTCGAGAACGACGCCGCGCTGGTCGACAGGGCCGCCTTCGAAGACCTCGCCCAGAGCCTCGGCGCCGTCGGCTTCTACGTCGAGCAGATCGCGCGCGAGCGCATCGACGCGGGCGCGTTCCACTACGACGTCGCGTCGGGGCGCTTCAGCGCCGACATGGCGCGCGGTCCGGCGGCCGCCGCCTCCGGGGCCGGGTCCGTCGCCGGGTCCGTCGATTCGCCCGTGACGCTCGATGCGTTCGACGCGGTCGACGACGTCGCGGCCTTCGACGAGCCCGCAGCGCCCGTCCAGCCGGTCCGGGCGCCCGAGGTCGACCCGTTCGCGGCGACCGATCTCTTCTTCGCGACGACGGAGATCATGGAGCCCGGCGCCGCGATCGACGACGAGATCGCGCTCCGCACGGCCGATGCCCAGGACCGCGTCGCGGAACTGCGCGAGCACCCCGACGACCGCGATGCGCGGGAACGGCTGGTCGCGACGCTCGACGACGTCCGGCGAATCGCGATCCGGCTCGACGACGGCGCGCTGCACGACGAGGCGACCGCGATCGTCGCGACGCTCCGCGACGGCAGCCACGATCCGCTCGGCTTCGCGTCGGCGGCCGAGCTCGCCGACCGGGTCGCCGAACTCGCGATCCGCGCGAACCGTTCGGCCGGGGCCGCGGCACCGTCGTTCGCGCCGATCGAACCGCCGGTGCCGACGGCGGCCGACGACCGCATCGATGCCGAGCTGCTCGACATCTTCCTCGAGGAGGCGGGCGAGGTGCTCGCCGACGCGGACGTCGCGATGCGCGTCCTCGACGCGGACCCGCTCGGCACCACCGCCGTCGTCACCCTCCGCCGCGGCTTCCACACGCTCAAAGGCAGCGGTCGCATGGTCGGCCTCGCGGCATTCGGCGACGCGGCGTCGAGCATCGAGGACACGTTGAACGACCACATCGCCGATCGCGGCGAGGCGTCCGCGGACCTGCGGGCCCTGGTCTCGTACGCGGTCCGCTACCTGACCGACTGGATCGGCGAGCTCCGTGCGAACGGCCAGTCGTCGCGCATCCCGGACGCGCTGATCGAAGCCGCGCGCGCCGTTCGCCATCGCAGCCACGCCGCGGTGCCGGACGAGCTCGGCGCCGCCGCGACGAAAGACGACGAGATCGACCTGGAACTCGCGTTCTTCGACGAGCCCGCGTCCCCGGTCGACGACATCCGTTCGGAGACGTCCGCCCTCGAGGCGCCGGCAAGCGCGGACCCGGCGCTCGAGCCCGCCGCGGTCCTCTCGTCGGCTTCCCCCGAGTCGGCGACGCCCGCGCTCGAGCCGGCGGCCGCCGACGAACCGTTCACCGCGGACGTTGCGGGGGCGGTCGCCGACAACGTCGTGCCGTTCCGGATGCCGGAGACCGGCCGCCAGGACGACGTGCGGCGGATCGGATCGCTGACGTTGTCGGTCACGCTGTTCAACATCTATCTGACCGAAGCCGACGAGCTGCTGCGTGTGCTCACGCAGGACTTCGCCGAGTGGCGCTACGAACTCGACCGCTTCGTCTCCGAGGGTGCGATGCGCGCCGCGCACTCGCTCGCCGGCTCGTCGGCGACCGTCGGTCTGGTCGCCGCGCACGACCTCGCCGCCGCGATCGAGGACGTGCTGCAGACGCTCTGGCGCGATCCGGTTCCGTTGCGCGGCGAGCAGGTCGGGTTGCTGCAGGACGCGGTCGAGTCGTTGCGGAAGATGCTGCATCGCTTCGCGGCCGAGCGGCTGCCGGAGCCCGACGCGCTCCGTCTCGCGGCGCTCGTCGC
>CAXTDA010000426.1:0-3782 GCA_964242935.1 uncultured Burkholderiaceae bacterium
GCCGCGATCGCCGCGATCAATGCCGGCTCGAACGCCACCGCGGTTGCCACCGCAGCGCCGGCCGCGGGCGGCGACAGCGGCAGCGGCAAGAAGCTCTACGACACCGTCTGCATGGCCTGCCACGCCGCCGGTATCGCCGGCTCGCCGAAGTTCGGCGACAAGACGGCGTGGGCGCCGCGCATCGCCGAGGGCCTCGACACCCTCTACGAGCACGCGATCAAGGGATACCAGGGCAAGGCCGGCGTCATGCCGGCGAAAGGCGGCTCGAGCGCACCGGACGACGACGTGAAGGCCGCGGTGCGCTACATCACGGACGCCGCGAAGTAGTCTCGGCAAGCACCGTTCGGAAGGCGGCTGCGGCCGGTCGCGATTCACCCGGAGATGCCGTGCTTTCACGCCAACTGAGCGCGTTCGCGATCACCCTCGTCGTCGCTCTCCTGCCGGTCGCCGCGTCGGCCGAGGTCGAGCCGCCCGACGCGCTGATCAAGCGCGTCTCGAGCGATGTGCTCGAGGCGGTGCGGGCCGACCCGTCGATCCAGGCCGGCAACGTCGACAAGGTCGTCGCGCTGGTCGACGCGAAGATCCTTCCCGACTTCGACTTCCAGCGGATGACCGCTTCGGCGGTCGGTCCGCGCTGGCGCGACGCGACGCCCGCGCAGCAGGAGCGGCTCCGCGACGAGTTCAAGATCCTGCTGGTCCGCGCCTATTCCGGCGCGCTCGCTCAGGGCCGCGACCGCACGGTCCAGATCGAGCCCGTCCGCGGCGGCAGCGATGCGGAGACGGTCGTCCGGTCCAAGGTGAGCGGTCGGGGGGATCCGGTCGAACTCGACTTCCGTCTCGCGAACGGTGGGCAGGGCTGGAAGATCCACGACGTCAACATCGGCGGCGTCTGGCTGGTCGAGATCTATCGCGGCAGCTTCGCGCAGGAGATCGCCGGCTCGGGAATCGACGGACTGATCGAGAAGCTCGCCGCGCGCAACCAGGGCGCGAAGCGCTGAGCGGGACAGGACACCAGCCACCGGACGCGTCGCGACGGCACTTCGAGTAAGGTCTCGCGCTCACCGACCGCCCGCGAAGGAGCAGCGCGCATGCCGATCAAGCGTCCGAAGGGTCCGCCCGGCCGGGTCGTCGTGCTCGAACACGAGTCGACCGTCCTTGCCGGCAACGCGCTCGGCGATCCGACGAAGCGCGCGGTGAACGTCTGGCTGCCGCCGCAGTACGACGACCGGAAGCGCGCCGAACAACGCTACCCGGTGCTCTGCGACCTGGTGGGCTTCATGGGCGCCGGGCCGAGCCATACGAACTGGAAGGCGTTCGGCGAGAACGTCCCCGAGCGCGCGGCGCGGCTGATCCACGAGAAGAAGATGGAGCCGGTCGTGATCGTGATGCCCGACTGCTTCACGGCGCTTGGCGGCAACCAGTACGTCAACTCGTCGGCGATCGGCAACTACGCCGACTACCTGACGCAGGAGATCGTCCCGTTCGTCGATGCGCAGTTCCGCACATTGCCGTCGCGCGATCACCGCGGCTGCTTCGGCAAGAGCTCCGGCGGCTACGGCGCCATCGTCCACGGCATGCGCTATCCGAAGGTGTGGGGCGCGGTCGCGGACCACTCGGGCGACTCGTACTTCGACTTCGTCTATCGCAGCGACTGGCCGAACACGCTGAACGCGCTCGCGAAATACGCGAAGCCGAAGCGCGACGCCGGTCCGATCGACGTGGTCTCGCGGTCGAACGCCACGGCCGAGGGGCTCGACGACGGCCGCATCGCGGCGTTCCTCGACACGTTGTGGAAGAAGAAGAAGCTGGCCGGCCCCGACGGGCACGCGGTGATGAACCTCTGCATGGCCGCGACCTACGATCCCGACCCGACGGCACCGAACGGCTTCCGCGTGCCGTTCGATCTCGAAACCGGCGAGCTGATTCCGTCGCGCTGGAAGCGCTGGCTCGCGAACGATCCGATCCACCTGGTCGCGCGGCACGCGGCCGCGTTGCGGTCGCTCCGCGGCATCTGGATCGACTGCGGCTGGGCCGACCAGTACCACATCCACTACGGCACGCGGATCCTGTCGAAGCGGCTCGCCGAGGCGAAGATCGATCATGTCTATGAAGAGTTCGACGACACCCACAGCGACATCGACTACCGGATGGATGCCAGCCTGCCGTTCCTTACGAAGTGCCTGAGCGGCGAGTTGGCGTCCCGCGCCTGAATCCGTCGAAGCGGTGCGCCCGCACCGGAGTTCAGCGAAGGAACAGGCGATACGCCGCGTTCGTCGACTCATCCTCGTACGGATACCCGAGCGTCGTGAGGAACTCGCGAAACGCCTTCTGCTCCGCGACGGGAACCTGCAACCCGACCAGGATGCGGCCGTAGTCGCCACCCTGGTGGCGGTAGTGGAACAGGCTGATGTTCCAGTTCGGGCTCATCGTCGACAGGAAGCGCATCAGCGCTCCCGGTCGCTCGGGGAAGACGAAGCGATAGATCGACTCGTCGACGGCCAGCGACGATCGACCGCCGACCATGTGCCGCAGGTGCGTCTTCGCGAGTTCGTCGTGCGTCAGGTCGAGCGACACGAAGCCGTGCCTGCGAAAGCTCGCGGCGAGCTTCGCGCTCTCGCCGCGCGCCTTGACGCCGATCCCGACGAACACGTGCGCGACCTTCTCATCCGCGATGCGGTAGTTGAATTCGGTGACGTCGTTCGTGCCGACCAGCGCGCAGAAGCGCCTGAAGCTGCCGCGCTGTTCCGGGATCGTCACGGCGAACACCGCCTCGCGCTCCTCGCCGACTTCGGCGCGGTCGGCGACGAAGCGCAGCCGGTCGAAGTTCATGTTCGCGCCGCAGGCGATCGCGACCAGCGTCTCGCCGTTCAGCTTCTCGCGCCCGACGTAGGCCTTGAGCCCGGCGATCGACAGCGCGCCGGCCGGCTCCAGGATCGACCGCGTCTCGACGAAGACGTCCTTGATCGCCGCGCAGGTCGCGTCGGTGTCGACCGTGATGATCTCGTCGACATGCTTCTTCACGAGGCGGAAGGTCTCGACGCCGACCTGCTTGACCGCGGTGCCGTCCGAGAACAGGCCGACGTTCTCGAGCGTCACGCGACGGCCCTTCGCGACCGACTGCGCCATCGCGTCGGAGTCGGTGGTCTGCACGCCGATGATGCGGATCTCGGGGCGCACCGCCTTCACGTACGCCGCGACGCCGGAGATCAGGCCGCCGCCGCCGATCGCGACGAAGATCGCATGGATCGGACGGTCGCTGTGCAGCGCCTGATGCTGCCTGAGGATCTCCATGCCGATCGTCCCCTGGCCCGCGATGACGTCGGGGTCGTCGAACGGATGGACGAAGCAGAGGCCGTCCTTCTTCTGCAGCTCGAGCGCATGCGCATACGCGTCCGAATAGCTTTCGCCGGACAGCACGACCTCGGCGCCGCGCGACATCACCGCATCGATCTTGACCTGGGGCGTCGTGACCGGCATCACGATCACGGCCCGGCAGCCGAGGCGTTGCGCCGACAGCGCGACCCCCTGCGCATGATTGCCGGCCGACGCCGCGATCACGCCGCGCGCGAGTTCGGCCTTCGACAGCCCGGCCATCTTGTTGTACGCGCCGCGCAGCTTGAAGCTGAAGACCGGCTGGTTGTCCTCGCGTTTCAGCAGCACGGTGTTGCCCATCCGCCGCGACAGCGTGGGTGCGACCTCGAGCTCCGTCTCGCGCGCCACGTCGTAGACGCGCGCGTTCAGGATCCGCTTCAGGTAATCGATGGCCATGCGGCCCGCTCCTC
>CAXTDA010000427.1:0-3762 GCA_964242935.1 uncultured Burkholderiaceae bacterium
TCGCTCGCATCTTCGCGGCCGATGGCGCGCTCGCGACGCACGTGCACGGCTTCCGGCCCCGCGTCGGCCAGCGCGAGATGGCGGACGCGGTCGCCGATGCGATCGAGACCTGCGGCACGCTGATCGCCGAGGCCGGCACCGGCACCGGCAAGACGTTCGCGTACCTGGTCCCGGCGCTGCTGTGGGGCGGCAAGGTGATCGTCTCCACCGGCACGAAGACGCTGCAGGACCAGCTGTTCCGGAAGGACATCCCGACGGTGCGCGCGGCGCTGAAGGCGCCGGTCACCGTCGCGCTGTTGAAGGGGCGCTCGAACTACGTCTGTCACGAGCATCTGCAGCGCACGCGCGAGAACGGTCGACTGACGTCGCGGCAGGACGTGGTCCACCTGCGGTCGATCGTGCGGTTCGCGCAGTCGAGCGGCAGCGGCGACCGCGCCGAACTCGCCGAGGTGCCCGAAGTCGCGCCGGTGTGGAATTTCGTGACGTCGACGCGCGACAACTGCCTCGGCTCGGAGTGCGCGCACCATCGCGCGTGCTTCGTGATGAAGGCGCGAAGGGCGGCGCAGGAGGCCGATGTCGTCGTCGTCAACCATCACCTGTTCTTCGCCGACCTGGTGTTGCGCGACGAAGGCATCACCGATCTGTTGCCGACCGCGAACACCGTGATCTTCGACGAGGCGCATCAGCTGCCCGATACCGCGACCCTGTTCTTCGGCGAAGCGGTGTCGACCGCGCAGTTGCTCGAGCTCGCGCGCGACGTGCTGGCCGAAGGCCACACGCACGCGCGCGACGCGTTGCGCTGGGTCGACGCGATCACGCCGCTCGAGAAGGCGACGCGGGATCTCAGGCTGTCGTTCGGCGCCGATCCGCAGCGGCTCAACCGCAACCAGCTGCCGCCGTCCGCGCCGTTCCATGCGGCGCTCGACGACGTCCATCGCCTGCTCGGCGAGCTCGCCGCGGTGCTCGAACGCCAGGCCGAACGCGCGGAGTCGCTCGAGCAGTGCTGGCGACGCGCGCTGCAGCTCGCCGAGCGCATCGCGCGATGGCGCGAGGGCGACGAAGTCGGCGCGGAAGCCGCCGTCCCGACCATTCGCTGGCTCGAGGCGTTCACGCACACGTTGCAACTGCATCGCACGCCGCTGTCGGTCGCCGAGGTGTTCGACCGCGAACGGTCGGGGACGCCGCGCGCGTGGGTCTTCACGTCGGCGACGCTCGCGGTGAAGAACGACTTCGCTCACTTCACCACGCAGCTCGGCCTGTCGTCGGCCGATGCGCGAAGCTGGCCGAGCCCGTTCGACTACGGCACGCAGGGCCTCCTGTACCTGCCCGAAGGACTGCCCGATCCGCTGTCGTCGCGCTACACCGCCGCGGTGGTCGATGCCGCATGGCCGCTGATCCGCGCCGCGGGCGGCCGGACCTTCGTCCTCTGCACGACGCTGCGTGCGGTGCGGGCCGCCGGCGAGCTGCTGCGCGCGCGGCTCGCCGCGGAGGGCCTCGACTTTCCGTTGCTGCAGCAGGGCGAGGGCAGCCGCAGCGAATTGCTGGAGCGCTTCCGCAAGGCCGGCAACGCGGTCCTGGTCGGCAGCCAGAGCTTCTGGGAGGGGATCGACGTGCGCGGCCGGGCGCTGTCGCTGGTCGTCATCGACAAGCTGCCGTTCGCGCCGCCCGACGATCCGGTGCTCGCGGCCCGTCTCGACGCGCTCGCGAAGCGCGGCGGCAATCCGTTCATGGACCATCAGCTACCGACCGCCGTCCTCAGCCTGAAGCAGGGTGCCGGGCGACTGATCCGCGACGAGACCGATCGCGGCGTGCTGATGATCTGCGATCCGCGGCTGGTGACGAAGCCCTACGGGCGCCGCATCTGGCAGAGCCTGCCGCCGTTCCGGCGAACCCGCGACGCGGACGTGGCGACCGCGTTCTTCGACGCGCCGGAGGTGCGACTGCCTGCGCTCGAGGCCATCCTCACCAGAACTTCCACCACGGCTTCTTGACCGCGACCACGTCGCCGCCGGCGGGGAAGTTGGTGTCGAGCACGCGCTTCGCGTCGTCGCGCAGCGTCGGCATCGACAGGCCGGCGTAGGCGTCGACCATGATCTGCAGCGCGTCGCGCACCGCGGGTGCCTGCTGGTACTGCTGCACGACGATCTCGGCGCGATTGGCCGCGGCGACATAGGCGCCGCGTCGCAGGTAATACCGGGCGACGTGCACCTCGTGCGCGGCCATCGCGTTGACGAGGTACTTCAGGCGCACGACCGCATCGGGCGTGTACTTGCTCTCCGGATAGCGCGCGACCAGTTCGCGGAACGCGTCGAACGCGTCGCGGAGCGCCTTCGGGTCGCGCTCGGTCAGGTCCTGCTGCGTCACCGAGCTGAGCAGCCCGAGGTTGTCGTTGAAGTTGACTAGCCCCTTCAGGTACCAGACGTAATCGACGTTGGGGCTGTTCGGATACTGCTTGATGAAGCGATCGGCTGCCGCCAGCGCGAGGTCGCGCTCGCCGTCCTTGTATTGCGCGTAGGCGATTTCCATCTGCGCCTGCTGCGCGTAGCGGCCGAACGGGAAGCGCGACTGCAACTGCTCGAGGTACTTGATGGCGGCCGTGTAGCCGCCGGCGGACATCTCGTCCTGGGCCTCCGAATACAATCGCTGCGCGGTCCAGTTGGCGGTCTTGTCGCTCGAGTCGCTGCCGAAGAGGCCGCAGCCGGCGAGCAGCAGGGCGACGATCAGCGACCCGACGAGCGCCCGGACCGACGACGCGCCGGACGACCCCGACGGGACCGGTCCATCCACTGGAAATCGAACGTCCTTCATGCCGCAACCCGCCTCGATCGAAGCCGACGATTATAGCGGATGGGACGGTGACGACGCCCCGCCTCCGACCGATCGCGAGCCCCTTGCGCCGTTCGCGCCGATCACGATCGTCGCCGGCGACGAAGCCGACGGCAGCCGGCTCGACAAGTGGCTCGCGATGCGCTTGCCGATGTATTCGCGGAGCCGCATCCAGCGCTGGATCGCCGACGGTCGCGTGCGAATCGCGGGCCGCGTCGTCGGGGTCCGCGATGCGGTGTGGAAAGGCGACGGCGTCCACGTCGAGCCGCAGCCGAGCGACGACGAAAGCGCTTACCGGCCCGAGGACATCGCGCTCGACGTCGTGCACGAGGACGACGACGTGCTGGTCATCGACAAGCCCGCGGGGCGGGTCGTCCATCCGGCCGCAGGCAACTGGAGCGGCACGATCCTGAACGGGCTGCTGCACCGGGTCCCGTCGATCGCGAACGTGCCGCGGGCCGGCATCGTCCATCGGCTCGACAAGGACACGACCGGCCTGATGGTGGTCGCGAAGACGGTCGTCGCGCAGACCGACCTCGTCCGTCAACTGCAGGCGCGCACCGTCGGCCGGTCGTACGTCGCGATCGTGCACGGCACGCCGCCACCTTCCGGCCGCATCGCGTGGCCGATCGGCCGCGATCCGCGCGAGCGGACGCGGATGGCCGCGTTCAAGCCGTCGTCGATCGATCCGCCGAGCGGCACGAAGGCCGCGGCGACCCGATTCGAGACGCTGGCCTCGGTCGATGTCGCGGGCGGCCGGGCGTCGCTGATCGTCTGCCGTCTCGAGACCGGCCGGACGCATCAGATCCGCGTGCATCTGCAGGCGCTCGGGCATCCGCTGGTCGGCGACGCGAGCTACGGCCGTGCCGGCGGATCGATCGCGTTCGACCGGCAGGCGCTGCACGCGTGGCGCCTCCGCTTCGTCCATCCGCGGAC
>CAXTDA010000428.1:0-3761 GCA_964242935.1 uncultured Burkholderiaceae bacterium
TTCGTCCGGCTGCACCCGCATGTCGAGGTGCGCCTGGAGCTGTCGGCGAGCGCCAACGTCCGGCTGGCGTCGGCGGCGGCGGGGTTCAGCCATTCGGCCTTTTACCGCCTGCGCGATCGCGACCCCGGCTTCGCGCGCGAGATGCGCTTCGCCCTGCAGCAAGGCTATAAGCGGCTGAACGAGGCGCTGCTCGCAGGCTTCATGCCCGGCAGCCACGAGGACGACGCGTGGCGGCACAACGACGCGCCCGAACTGCCGCACATGCCCGCGGGCCAAGCGCTGCAGCTGATGTACCTGCACCAGACGGAGGCGACGCGGCCCTGGGGCGCGGCCCTTCACCGGCCGCGGCCCGGCGACGTGGCGGGCGTCCGGTGTGTTGAGCGCGGACGGCGGCGTGCCGAGCGGGCCGCGCCGATCGACGACGCGGATGCCGGCCTTCTTCGCGTCAATGACGAGCCGCTCGGTGACGCCGTTGCCCTGGAAGGCGATGACGTAGCGGGGTCTCAGCGAGAGCATCTGCTCGTTGCGGCGGAAGCCGGCTCGGTCGCCGAGTTTGCGGTCCAGACCGAAGCGAACCTGCTGGATGCCGTTTTGCTCGGCCCAGGACGCCGCGATGCGCTCGATTCCCTTCATATCGCCGCCATGGACGAGGTACATATCGCCCACCCGCTCGCGGACAGCTTTGAGGGTGCGGAGAAGATTGTCCCCGAACGCCTTCATGTCGTCGTCGGACTTGAAGGTCAGCCGCCCTCCGGCGAACACGACGGGAGTGCCCTGCGCCGTGTTGGCGTCGCGGATGCGCTCGCGGCGCGCGCGGAGGAAGGCTTGTCCGTCGACGATCGCCGAGGTCACGCCCAGCGAGATGCGGTTGCCGGTCGAAGGGATCCAGGAACGGCCGGTCTCGCGGAGATAGTGGCCCGCCGCGGTGTCGCGCATGTGCTCGTAGCAAGCGGCTGCTTCTTCGATCTTCTTGGCGAGATCGATCTTCTCCTCGAGGTTTGCGGTGTTGATCTCCGATCCGTCCTGTTCGGCAAGGAGGAGCCTGATCTCGTCGGTGAGGCGGTCGATGGTCGCGTGCTTCTTGCTCGCCGCCCGGTGGAAGAGGTTGACCAGGCCCCAGCCCAGCTCCTCGATGTCACGCTCGAGCGAGGTGTTGAACAGGGTGGCGAACAGGTCGCTCCAGATAGCGGTGGTGGTTTGGTCGAGCGCCTCGCTTGGGGGCGGGGCCATTCCGGAAAGATCTTCTGTTCGGGGTTCGAGGTGGCCGAGTTCGAGGGCCGCCAGTGCGGCGGCGAGGGATGTGGTCATGGCTTGGAGCCTTTCACCTGATCTGGCCGGCGGCTTATCCGCCGGATGCGCGCCTCCTGGGCCGCCGAATGAGGGGCGGCCGCACCGAGGCGCAGCCGAGGGGAACCTCGAAAACCGGGGTGGTGCGGGCAGCCGCGAAGCGGCAACTCGGCCCGGTCTTTCGAGGTTGCGGGCGCCTCGCGGCGGCCCATGTGCCGCATCCCTCTGGCGGAAGGGCGCGCCGGCATCAGGTGTCGTCAGGCGGGTTCCAGACCACCCTCGCCGCCGGGAGGCGCTCCGCAGGTAAGCCGCACCGATCGATAGCGTCCAACATGGCCTCTGCCAGTGGCGCACAGATGCACCACTGCCGCGAAATCGATGCTCACCCTGCCATCGTCACCAGTGGCGTCGAGCATGATGTCGGGCTGCAGATCAGGTCCTCGCTCCGGATCGCGAAGCAGACCGCGAGCGTCGCCACCTCTGTGGACAGGCCCGGCACGGGAGGATCGATACGGTATCGCCCTTGGGACTGATCCGCCAAGGATCGTTGCCGCCCCTGTGCCAGCGCGGTGACGTTCGCTGGCCGCTCCAGCCAAGACCGTCCCAGGGTGCGATCGATCGGCGCAATCGACCGCGGCCCCGCAGGCCCCGACGGCATCCACCGCCTGCACCGTGATCTTGCATCGGTACGGGGCGGGCAGCCGGGAATAACCGATCAGTCGGTTACGCGCCATCGGAACGACGCCCAGCGCCGCCTGTTCGGCGCGAACTTCTCAGCTGTTTCGAGCGTGACGGTGCGCGATCGAACGTCTTCGGGATCAGGCGAGCCGTAATGCGCGCCGATGCGCGCGGCGTCATCGGCACCGGCAGGCCAGCATCGTTCGGAGCGAAGCATGTCGTGCGGGAACTCACCGGTTCCTTCGACCGTGAAGCGTTTGAGGATCGGGTTAGGCATGGGTCGTCTCCTGGCGCAGCGCGTCGGCCGCGCGATTGAAGGCATCGAGCCAGCGTCCCATCGGGGTGCGTGCGTCGACCGGAAGGGCGGCCTGCGCCGCCTGGAACGCGAGGAGCTCGGTCGGCGCCGTCGCGATGATCCGGTCGATCTCGGTCGGCGGGAGCAGTCCGCGCTCGCGGATGAATTCGGTGATGCTGCCAGGACGTGGGACCGCACCGCGGCGGCCAAGGACTGGCCGGCGCCACAAGCCATCGACGTTGCGGAGACGGGGTTTGGCCCTCGCCTCCATGAGGACGATGATGCGTAGCTCGTCGGCCGACAGCTCCGTCACCTCGTCGGGCTTGATGCTTCCGCAGAAGAAGCAGCTCGACTTCGGGGGAAGCGGGAGGCCGGCAGCGACGATGCGTTCCTCGCAGTGCTTGCGCGCCCATGCCCACTCGCGGAGCGGGTAGCGGTATTCGTAGCGCGGATCCTCGCAGCCGACGGCGTGATGGTAACGCTGCGTGTCGCGGGCCGAGGCGTCATAGCCGATAAGCTTGACGACCCGACCGCCGGCATCCCAGCACCGGCGCGCCGGCTCCCAATCGGCTGTCCAGGCATCCTGGGCGCTGGCCTTCCATTTCTGCGAGCATGATCCTCGATTGAACACCACCGACGGCAGCGTGGCGTTGGTGAGCATGTTCTCCGCGATCGTGGCGTAGGGTGGCCAGTGCTTGAAGTTGCGCGGCTGGTAGCGAACGATCTCCGAGGGGATACCGCGATCGGCCATCCAGCGTCGAAAGAGCGGCAGGAAGGCATAGGTGCCGGCTTTCTCCGAGCCGGGGTCGGCGAAGAGGACCATGTCGATCGGCTCGCCGCGTTCGGCAAGCTCGACGATCATGGCGGTCGAATCCACGCCGGCGCCCCATGCCACGACGACGGGGGGGCGGGTCATGGCCGTGGCTCGCTGCTTAGCGGGGCAGGCAATGCGAGCCATTCCGCTTGGTCGTCGGCGATCGGGAGGTCGACGACGGCAACCTCCCCTTCCCCGAAGACGGTGGCATTGAACAAGGGGCCAAACCCGAAGTCGACGTTCCAGAAGCTCAGGCCGTGCGCTCGGTCGTAGGTAGCGAGGACGAAGCCATACTCGCCGTCGACGGCGCGTTCCGACGCCGGGGTCACGCCGACACCTGGGGGACCGCGACGGCTGGGTGGATCAGACGGTAGGTCCGCTTCTTGACGGACGGGATCTTGCAGACCTGGCGAGTGTCAGGGTCGCGGAAGCGGAGCCCCTTGCCCTTGGGACCGACGATCACCTCGAAACGGGTGCGCTCGATGCCGTCGCTGAAGCGCAAGGGCTCGTCGAACACGATCGTCTGGCCGGGGCGCGGGGTGGGCTTGGCGTCCAGCAGACGACGCTTAGCGAGGTTGGCACGACAGCGGCCGCGCCAGTCGTTCGGCCAATCGCCGTCGATCGGGGTGAGCAGGTCGAGGATCGACGCGGGGCAATCGCTTTCGCACGGCCCCATGTGCTCCGTCA
>CAXTDA010000429.1:0-3750 GCA_964242935.1 uncultured Burkholderiaceae bacterium
CTCCCCGGCGCCGGCAACCGCTCCGGGCCCGATGCGAACGCGGCCCTGACGCGCGCCCCGCCGGCACGGCGGCCGCCGTGCCGCCCGCCGCCCCCGGGGCGACGGGCGGTCTGCACTCACCACGCGGGTGCGGCGCCGAACCGTGCGCCGCCCGGCGATCTCAACGCAACACCTTCGTCGTCGGCAGTCCGCGCATCGCCTTGTCGAAGGTCGCCGTGAAGACGCACCCGACGGCCGCATGTTTCGCGGTGATCAGGCAGTCCGAGAAGTCGGCGCCGCCGTCGCGATAGCGTTCCCACGCCGCCCGGACCACGCCCGCGTCCTCGACGTCGTACGCGCCGTTCTCCAGCAAGGCGACGAGTGCCGATGCGATCTGCGCGCGCTCGTAGCCGAAGACCGAGCCGAGAACCCACTCGATCTCCGCCAGCACGACCCGGTCGACGTGGAGTCGTTCGCCGGCGGCGACCTGCCCCGCGGCGAAGCGCCGCGCGACGAGGACCTGCGCCGAGCCATCGTCGACCAGGATTCGCAGCAGCACGTTCGCGTCGAGCCCGACCACGTCACTTGCTTCGCGTGAAGCGCGCTTGCGCGCGTTGCCGGATCGCCGCCCGGATCTCGGCTTCCGGGACGTTGCGGCGCGACGGCGGCGGCAGAACCGCGGAGATCGCCAACGGATCGGTCGAGACGACCCGGACCCGCATCGTCCCGTCGGCCTGCAGATCGATATCGAGCCGCGCGCCGGCGACGAGCCCGAGGCGGTCGCGGATCGACTTCGGCAGCGTCAGCTGGCCCTTGCTGGAGAGTGTGGTTTCCACCGATTCCTTACGATGCGTATCGTGTAAGAACGGAAATTGTAAGCTTACCGGCTCGGCCGGGTAAGCCGTCATTCGTGGAGTACGCCTCGCGCGGAGCGCGCTCGCGTCCGGGACGTCGTCATCGTCATTGACGCCTGCGCGGTATCATCCGGCGTCCTCGCAAACCGACCGCGGCGCCCAGGCTGCGCGTTCCCCACAGCGCAATGCAAGAACCCGACGAGCTACCGGTCGCGTCGACCGCGTCGTTCCAGCAGCCGTCGCTGCTGTCCGGCCTCAATCCGGAACAGCTCGCGGCGGTGACGCTGCCCCCGCGACCGGCGCTGATCCTGGCCGGCGCCGGCAGCGGGAAGACGCGCGTGCTGACGACGCGGATCGCATGGCTGGTGCAGACGCGGCAGGCGACGCCGGCGAACGTGCTCGCGGTGACGTTCACGAACAAGGCCGCCAAGGAGATGATCGCGCGGCTCGGCGCGATGCTGCCGACGGGTTCGGCAAGCCCGCTCAAGGGCATGTGGATCGGCACCTTCCACGGCCTCTGCAACCGGTTCCTGCGGACGCATTACCGCGACGCGGCGCTGCCGCAGACCTTCCAGATCCTTGATTCGGGCGACCAGATCGCCGCCGTCAAGCGGCTGCAGAAGGCGCACCAGATCGACGAGGAACGCTATCCGGCGCGGCAGAGCACGTGGTTCATCAACGGTTGCAAGGAGAAGGGCCTCCGCGCGAAGGACGTCGAAGCCGATTCGGACTTCGACGGCCGCCTGGTCGAGATCTACCGGCTCTACGACGAACAGTGCCAGCGCGAAGGCGTCGTCGACTTCGCCGAGCTGCTGCTCCGGTCCTACGAGCTGCTCTGCCGCAACCAGCCGCTCCGCGAGCACTACCAGGCGCGCTTTCGCCACCTGCTGGTCGACGAGTTCCAGGACACCAACGTGCTCCAGTACAAGTGGCTGAAGGTGCTCGCCGGTCTCGGCACCCCGGACCCGTCGGCGATCTTCGCGGTCGGTGACGACGACCAGAGCATCTACGCGTTCCGCGGCGCGAACGTCGGCAACATGGCCGAGTTCGAACGCGAATTCCGTGTGCAGAACATCGTCAAGCTCGAACAGAACTACCGCTCGCACGGCCACATCCTCGACTCGGCCAACGCGCTGATCCGGCACAACGGCTCGCGCCTCGGCAAGAACCTGTGGACCGACGCGGGGCTCGGGGAGCCGGTCCGCGTCTACGAGGCGATGAGCGACGGGCAGGAAGCCCAGTGGCTGGTCGACGAGGTCAGGTCGCTGGTCCGCGAGGGCTTCGACCGGTCCGACATCGCGGTGCTCTACCGCTCGAACGCGCAGTCGCGCGTGATCGAGCACGCGCTGTTCTCGGCGGCGATCCCGTACCGCGTCTACGGCGGCCTGCGCTTCTTCGAGCGGCAGGAGGTCAAGCACGCGCTCGCGTACCTCCGGCTCGTCGCGAACCCCGACGACGACACGTCGTTCGTCCGCGTCGTCAACGTGCCGGCGCGCGGCATCGGCGCGCGGACCATCGAGGTGCTGCAGGACGCGGCGCGCGCGGCGAACGGCTCGGGTCCGACGTCGCTCTACGCCGCCGCGCTGCACCTCGACTCGCGCGCCGGCGCGGCCGCGGCCGCGAAGATCGGCACCTTCGTGAAGCTGATCGAGCGGATGCGCTTCGAGACGCAGGCGATGCCGCTGTCGGAGATGATCGAGCACGTCAACGCGGTGAGCGGCCTGCTCGCGTTCTACGAGACCGAGAAGGAAGGGCAGGAGCGGATCGAGAACCTGAACGAACTCGTCAATGCGGCCGCGAGCTTCTCGGGGGAGGAAGGCTTCGCGATGAATGCGCGCGCGAACCAGATCCCGACCGCGTCGTCGTACGCCTTCGCGCCGCCGCGCGCCGAACTGCAGACCGAAGGCGCGATCGACGTGCCCCCGGCCGACGACCTCGAGGTCATCGACGCCGGCGTGGTCGACCCCGCGTACGCTTCGCCGCTCGATGCGTTCCTCGCGCACGCATCGCTCGAGGCCGGCGACAACCAGGCCGGCGCCGGGCAGGACGCGTTGCAGCTGATGACCGTGCATTCGGCCAAAGGCCTCGAGTTCGACGCGGTCTTCATCGGCGGGCTGGAAGAGGGGCTCTTCCCGCACGACAACAGCACCACCGAGCTCGCCGGTCTCGAGGAGGAACGGCGGCTGATGTACGTCGCGATCACGCGGGCGCGAAAGCGCCTCTACCTGTCGTTCTCGCAGACCCGGATGCTGCACGGCCAGACGCGCTACAACCCGAAGTCGCGCTTCTTCGACGAGCTGCCGCCCGAGGCGCTGAAGTGGCTGACGCCGAAGCAGGGCCTGCAGCGCATCGGCAGCTTCAGCGGCGGCGGCAATACCTACGGTCGGTACAGCGCGGCGTGGCAGGAGCCCTCGTCGACCGAGGCCGTGCCGGCCTGGGCCGAAACGCGACGCGTCGGCGAGTCGCGCTTCCGCATCGGGCAGAGCGTGGTCCACGCGAAGTTCGGCGAAGGCGTCATCGTCAACCTCGAGGGCGGCGGCAACGATGCCCGCGCGCAGATCAACTTCGGCCGCCAGGGCATGAAGTGGCTCGCGCTCGGCATCGCGAAGCTCGAGCCGGCGTGACGGTGCCCGCGTGAAGGGGCCGCGATGATGCCGAGTCCGCTCGAGCTCGGCGCCAACGTCTTCAACCTGCTGTCGGTGTGGTTCTCGTCGCGGAACAACGTCCACACGTGGTGGAGCGGCATCGTCGGCTGCGCGCTCTACGGCATCCTGTTCGCCGACGTGCGCCTCTACGCCGACGTGACGCTGCAGCTCTTCTTCATCGCGTCGTGCGTCGTCGGCTGGTGGAACTGGAAGCGCGGGCGCGGCGCCCGACGCGACGATCGCGATTTCCACTGACCAGCTGCTCGCAACCA
>CAXTDA010000430.1:0-3750 GCA_964242935.1 uncultured Burkholderiaceae bacterium
ACTTCGGCGTGCTGCACTTCGTCGCGGTCGCGCTGTGGCTCTGTCGTCGCGCACCGCGGCTCGGCGCCCGGGCGGTCGGCGTCGGCGCGGCGCTGCTCGCCATCGGCCTCGCGGTGTCCGACGCGGCCTTCGATCCGCGCGCGATCAACTGGATCGGCTTCGCGGCCCACAAGCCGCCGACCGAGGACTACGTGCCGCTGGTCCCGTGGCTCGGCGTCGTCCTGATCGGCTGCGGCCTCGGCGCGCTCTGGGTCCGGCGGGGCCTGGGACTCGCACCGCCGGTCGACGCGGCCTGGAACGCGTTGCCGCGCGCGCTGCGGGACGTCCTTGCGACGATGGGCCGCTGGAGCCTGACGATCTACCTCGTCCACCAGCCGCTGCTGATCGGCGCGATGGGCCTCGTCAAGCGCTTCGGCTGACCGGTCCGCTATTTGTACGTGTAGACGATGCGCGCCGAGAAGGCCCTCTTCGTCGACGGATCCTTGAGGTTGGCGATCCCCGAGTACTCGAGCAGCCGCTTCGACTGCGGGTCGACCGTCAGCTCGAGCGGCGGCAGCAGGAGCCGCAGCATCGAGTCGAGCTCGACCCGCACGCGCATCGCCTTCCGGCCGTCGACATCGACGTCGCCGAGCTTGCGAGCCCGCAACGCGAAGCTGTCGGCACGGCCGGCGACGGCGAGCGTGAAATGCAGCACGCCGCCCGATTGCAGGGTGTCGAGGTGGTCGACGACGTAGCCCTGCGCCCCGCAGTCGGCGACCATCTCCTTCGCGCGATCGAGCGACGCGCTCTTTCGCTCGCCGTCGCGGACCATGAACAGGTCGACCTTGCCCTTGTCGATCCGCGTGATGCCTTCGGTGTACTCCGGGTTCGACTGCTGCAGCGTGAACAGCGGCACGTAGCGATCGGCCGAGAAGTCGAACTTGCGTTCCGCGACGGCCTGTCCGGACGCGAGGACGTAACGGGTCGTGCCCGACATCCAGCGTCCGCCGTCGACCTGCACGTCGTAGTGCTCGGTGAACAGCACGCGATCGGTCTTCAGGTCGTGCGCCGTCCCCGTGAACAGCAGGCTTTCCGCCGCCGCGGCCGATGCGAGCGACAACGCCAGGCCGCCCGCGAGCAGGCGCAGCGCGCCTCGCCGGTTCCCGCCGCGCGGCTCAGCCACCGGTCACCGTCCGCCCCGCCTTCGCGAAGCGATAGTGCGCGACGCCCCACTCCGTGCCCTCGTCGTAGCCGAACAGCTCCGCGACCGCCATGTAGAACATGCGCCAGCGTCCGAACCAGAGACGCGCGTCGGCGCCGTAGGTCGCGTCGAACACCTTCATGATCGGGTCCTGGGCCAGGTCCATCCGCCGCAGCCAGTCGTTCGCGGTCCGCTCGTAGTGCCGCCCCGAGACCCACCAGCGCTTCTCGACGGCGAGATCGTCGGCGAATCGCTTGAAGAGATCGAAGCTCGGCATCGTGCCGCCGGTGAAGAAGTAGCGCGTCATCCAGTCGTCGCTCTCGCGATCCTCGAAGTGATAGGCCACGTGCCGGTGCGCGAAGACGTGCACGAAGAGCCGTCCGTCGTCCGCGAGCCAGCGGGCGACCTTCGCGAAGAGCCGCCGGTAGTTCTTCATGTGTTCGAACATCTCGATCGACACGATCCGGTCGAAGCCGGTTGCCGAGTCCTCGGCGTCGAACTCGAAGTCGACGATGTCGCCGGTGCGGACGACGAGGTTCGCGATGCCGAGGGCGGCCGCTTCGGCCTCGATGTGTTCGCGCTGGCCGACCGAGTTCGACAACGCGACGATCGTGGAGCGGCGATAGCGCGCCGCGGCCCAGAGCGCGAACGAGCCCCATCCGCAGCCGAGGTCGAGGATGCGCTGGCCGTCCTTCAGCTGGGCCCTGTCCGCATACGCGCCGAACATCGCCTGCTCCGCGCCGGCGAGCGTCTCGCGGCCGGTCGCGTAGAGACACGACGAGTACTTCATCCGCGACCCGAGATGCAGCCTGAAGAACTCGGCCGGGACCTCGTAGTGCTGCCGATTGGCGGCCGGGGTCTCGATCGCGATCGGGCTCGCGTCGAGCTCCTCGACGAATCGCCGCTGCCGCTCCGCGACGGCCTCGTCGCCGCCGCCCGTCTCGTCGCGAAGGCGTTTTGCCATCACGCGCCGCATGCCGAAGCGCACGAGCGCGTCGGGCAGCCAGCCGCGCTCGGCGAGGTCGAGCGCGGTCATCGCACCGCTCGTCGATCGGCACGGCGGTGGCGTCCGCGGGAGGGCTGCGCGGGTCGCCCTCGCGGCGACGGCGTCTTCATGCAGGCTTCTTCGGAAACCACGGAACGAACGCGCTGGTGGTCCGGATGTAGTCCGCGTAGTCGGGTCGATCGCGCGCCATGTGCGCTTCGGTGATCGGAATGCCCGACAACCGCAACAGCAGGAAGGCCATCACGGCCGGCGCGAGCAGGCCGACCCACCACCAGCCGCTGCCGATCACGAGGAACAGGTAGGTGAACCAGTGCAGGCATTCGAAGAAGTAGTTCGGATGCCGCGAGTACCGCCAGAGGCCGGTCCGGTTCAGGCGGCCGCGGTTCGCGGGATCGCGCTTGAAGCGCGCGAGTTGCGCGTCGCTCGTCGCTTCGCCCGCGACCGACACGATCCAGACGACGAACGCGGCGACGATCGCCCAGGTCGGCGGCAGCTCGTCGCGCCATGCGACGACGAGGAACGGCAGCGACAGCAGCGCCGCGAAGAACGTCTGGAACTGGAAGAACCAGAACAGGTTCCGATCGGCTTTCGATCCCCATTCCTTCCGGAACCGTGCGTAGCGGCCGTCCTCGGGCTTCCCGCGATTGCGAAGGAAGAGGTGCGTCCCGAGGCGAAAGCCCCAGAGGCCGGCCAGCACCGCCAGCATCACGCGGAGCGCGATCGGCGCCGACCCGAAGGCGGCGAAGAACACGCCGAGCCAGCCGAGGCTCCACGACCAGACCGGATCGACCAGGTTGGCGTTGCGACTGCGGCGCTGGAACAGCCAGACGATGGCGAGCGCGAGCGCGACGCAGGCGATGCCGATCGCGTAGATCGCCGCGGCCGACGGCGCGTTCCGGGACGCGAAGAGGTCTTCGACGTTCATCGACGGCCGCCCGCGGCGGACGTTCGACACCGGCCACGATGCGAGACGGGTCGATCGGGACGCGAACCGATCGAGGAAGCGCCGGCGACGACGGCGTTCATGCGGCGAGCGCCAGCCGCTGCGCCGCGATCAGCGTCGCGATGCCGCCGCCCGCGAGGTCGACGAGCCGATCGAGCTGCTCGCGCGTGAACGCTTCGCCTTCCGCGGTGCCCTGGATCTCGACGATGCCGCCGCGGCCGGTCATTACGACGTTCATGTCGGTGTCGCAGGTCGAGTCCTCGGCATAGTCGAGGTCGAGCAACGCGACGCCGTCCTTGATGCCGACGGAGACCGCCGCGACGGCATCGCGGAGTGGCGTCGCGGCCAGCGCGCCGCTCGCGAGCAGCGTCGCGCCCGCGTCGTGCGCGGCGCCGCACGCGCCGGGGCTGGCGGTCGCCGATCTCGCGGACGCCGCCGCCGCCGCCGAGGCCGAGGCGCAGTTCCGCCGCATCTGGTTCAGCTCGCGCGCGACGGTCGAGATGGGCCGGCTGATGTATGCCGACTATCCCGCGTTCCGCCGCCGCATCGCCGCGCCGCCGGCGGTCGACGCGGAGCCCGGCGCCCTGGAGGATATCCCGGGCGTGCGGTCGGCGGCGGGTC
>CAXTDA010000431.1:0-3745 GCA_964242935.1 uncultured Burkholderiaceae bacterium
AGCCGGCCGATGATCGCGCGTTCGGGTCGCGAACCCATCAGCAGCAGGTCGGCCGAGCACGCTTTCGCCTCGTCGACGATGCGTTGCGCGACGTCGTCGCCTTCGCGGACCGTGATCTCGGACAAGGGCTGGCCCTCCTTGTCCGGCCGCACCGCGTAGAAGGCGGCGATCTGGTTCTCGACGTGCTGCCTGACGCGTTCCACGTGATCGTCGTGGTACTTGTCGAGCGCCGCTTGCGGCACGTGCCGGTCGACCTCGACGACCGACGTCTCGCGCTCGTCGGGGATGACGGTCAGGACCTTCAACCGTGCGCCGAGCCGGTTGGCCATGCCGATCGCATACGCCAGCACGTCCTCGCAGCGCTCGCCGAGGTCCGACGCGTAGAGGATCGTCTGGATGTCGTGGTTCATGTGCGACCTCTCACGGTGCGTGGCCGACGAACGGGATCACGCCGAAGACGAGCGCTGCGACCAGCATCACCAGCGACGCCGACAGCGACCAGAACAGCGTGTAGCGCTGGTGGTCGCCGAACTCGACCTCGGCCATGCCGACCAGCAGGTAGGTCGACGCGACGAGCGGGCTCAGCAGGTGGACCGGCTGGCCGATGATCGACGCGCGGCCGATCTCGGCCGGGCTGATGCCGTACAGGGCGGCCGCCTTGGCGAGGACCGGCACGATGCCGAAGTAGAACGCGTCGTTCGAGATGAAGAACGTGAACGGGATGCTCAGCAGGCCGGTGACGATCGCGAGATACGGACCCATCCAGTCGGGGATGGTCGCGATCACGCTGGCGGCGATCGCATCGACCATCTTCGTGCCCGACAGGATGCCGACGAAAATGCCGGCCGCGAAGATCAGCGACACGACCGGCAGCACGTTCGCGGCATGCGCGGTCAACCGCTCCTTCTGGTCCTGCAGCTTCGGATAATTGATCATGATCGCGATCGCGAACGCGATCATGAACAGCACCGGCAACGGCAGCAACTCGAGGATCAGGACCGTCATCAGTGCGGCGGTCAGCAGGAAGTTGACCCACAGCAGCTTCGGCCGGGCGATGCTCGGGTCGCCGGCGTGCACGGTCGACTCGTCGCCGCCCGACGTCGAGTCGAGGTCGACGACGCCGATCCGCTTCCGTTCGCGCGTGCCGAGGATGAACGCGACGAAGACCACCCACAGCGCGCTGCAGACCATCGCGGGAATCATCGGCACGAAGATCCTGCCGACGTCGACGCCGAGCGCGCTCGCCGCGCGGGCGGTCGGGCCGCCCCACGGCAGGATGTTGAAGACGCCGCCCGCGAGCATGATCACGCACGCGAGGACGAGGCGGCTGATCCCGAGCCGCTTGTAGAGCGGCAGCATTGCCGAGACGGTGATCATGTACGTGGTCGAGCCGTCGCCGTCGAGCGAGACGAACATCGCGAGGATCGCGGTCCCGACGACGATCTTGCGCGGGTCGCCGTGCACCAGCTTCAGGATCGCGCGCACGACCGGATCGAAAAGACCCGCGTCGATCATCACGCCGAAGTAGAGGATCGCGAACATCAGCATCACGCCGGTCGGCGCCAGCTTCTTGATGCCGTCCAGCATCATCGGACCGAGGCTGGAACCGAAGCCGCCGAGCAGGCCGAAGACGATCGGCACCAGGATCAGCGCGACCACGGCCGGCAGGCGCTTCGTCATGATCAGCGCCATGAACACGACGACCATCGAGTACGCGAGTACCGTCAGCATTCCCTGTCTCCTGTCAGGTCGGCGTGCCGTGCCGCGGCTGTCGCGCGACTTTCAGCAAGTTTCTTCGGGTGCGGAACTGTATTCGCCGACGCGCCCGCGCGTCCACCGTATTTTCAGCGGCGGACCGTGAGGATCTGACGGCCGCGCCAGGTCGCGCCGGGCGCGAGCCGGACCGGGACCGCGACGACCGCCGGTTCGACGCACAGGAATTCGCGATATTCGTCGGGGACGAGATCGTTCATCGCCGCGGCCTTGTCGATCCACGGGTTCCACGCGACGACGTCGGTGAAGCCTTCGAAGTCGACGACGACCTCGCGTCCCGGCTCGCGCACGACGACGCGGTGCGGCGCATCCGGATGGAGGCGATCGACCTCGCGGTCGATCCGCATCGCGCCGGTCGGCTCGACGGCTTCGGCGTCGTCGTTGGTGCGGTCGCGAAAGCGCGTGCCGGAGAGCCCGTCGATGCGCGCTCCCGCGATGTCGGCGACGCGGTGATAGGTGTGCAGCGCCGCCTGGAAATCGAACGGCGCCGTGTCGCGGTTCTCGACCTCGAGCCCGATCTCGAGCCGTCCTTCGACGACGTGCACGTCGAGGCGGCAAGCGAACGCATGCGGCCAGAGCGCGCGCGTCCCGGCGGTGTCGTCGAGATGGAACATCGCGCGCGCATCGCTTTCGCGAGCGACGCGCCAGACGGCGGTCCGCGCGAAGCCGTGCTTCGGCAGCGCGCCGTAATCGGCGAACTGCGGAAAGATCACCGGCACGCCGCCGCGGACCGGCGCGCTGCCGTCGAGGCGGCTGCGGGCGCTCAGGAACAACTGCTCGCCATGCCCGACCGGCGTCCACGACAGCACGTGCGCGCCGTAGCCACCGACGACGACGCGGTCGCCCGACGGCGACTGCAGCACGACCGGCCCGAGTGCGCTGAAGTCGATCATTCGCGGCGCGCTCAAAGCACCTTGTGGCCGGTAATGATCGACGGCAGCCAGGTCGAGAACGCCGGCACGTAGGTCACGAGGTTGATCGCGGTGAAGATCGCGAGGTAGTAGGGCCACGCGGTCTTGGTCGCCTCGCCGATCGAGATCTTTCCGATCGCGCAGCCGACGAACTGCACGGTGCCGACGGGCGGATGGACGAGGCCGAGCGCGCAGTTGAGCAGCAGCATCATCCCGAACTGCACCGGCCCGACGCCCATCTGGATCGCGAGCGGGAGGAACAGCGGCGTGGTGATCAGGATGTGCGCCGCCATGTCCAGGAAGATGCCGAGGATGATCTGGATGATGTTGATGTACAGCAGCATCAACCATGGACTCGTCGTCGCCGTCAGCAGCGCCGCTTCGATCGCCTCGGGAATCTCGAGGTAGGCCATCTGATAGCGCAGCATGTTCGACACGCCGATCAGGAGCAGGATCACGCCGGTCGTCTTCGACGCCTTCGCGAGCGACTTGACGAGGTTCCGGCGCGTCATCGTGCGATAGACGAACACCGTCAGCAACAGCGAGTACGTGACCGCGATCGCCGCCGCCTCGGTCGCCGTCGTGATCCCTTCCATCACGCAGACCAGGATGATCACGACGACGAAGAGGCCGGGGATCGATGCGATGAACGTCTGCAGGACGGCGCCCCAGCCGGGGAACTTCACGAGCAGCGACTTGCCGTCGACGTTTTTCGGATAGCCGTATCGCACCGCCTGCCAGTAGGCCGCGGCCAGCATGCAGACCATGATCCAGAAGACCGGGACCAGCCCCGCGAACATCAGGTCGCCGATCGACACGCCGCGGATCACCGTGCCGGCGATCACGCCGGTGGCGGCCTGCGCCGCGAACGCGTAGATGATCATGTTGTGCGACGTCGGCATCAGCGCGCCCGACAGCGACGCATGCGTCGTGACGTTGACCGCATAGGCCGCGCTGTACCCCTCGCGCTTCATGATCGGGATCATCACGCCGCCCATCGCCGACGTGTCGGCGATCGGCGAGCCCGACACGCCGCCGAACAGCGTCGACGCGACGACGTT
>CAXTDA010000432.1:0-3741 GCA_964242935.1 uncultured Burkholderiaceae bacterium
TCGTTGACCAGCGCGAGGATGCGGCCGCCGACATCGGTCGTCACGGCGGCGCCGTCCTTGTCCTGGACCGTGACGCGCGTGGTGCTCGCCTGCGTGCGCACCGCGATCCGGTACTGCGCCGCCTGCTTCGAACGCTCGTCGGACGACGTGAAGATGCGCGACAGGAGGCCGGGCTTGTCCTTCGCGTCCGCGTTCGGATCGACATAGCGGACGAAGTACAGACCCTGGTTGCGGTCGCGGTCCTCGACGGTGAAGCCGACCCGGTCCAGCGCCAGGCCGACGCGGCGCCACGCGCGATCGAACGGATCCTCGAGCTCGACATAACCCTGGGTACCGCCGCCGGATGCGACCAGCTTCGAGCGGACCGGGTTCGCGGTCCCGGGCGTGACGTAGCCCGACGCGACGATCGTCTTCGCCTGTTCCTTGTCGGAGCCGAAGCGGACCAGCAGGCGACGCAGGAATTCGGCTTCGAGCTCCGGGTCCGACGCGCGCGGCTCCCACACGGTGGTCCCGCCCTGCACGCCGACGATCGTCTCCTTCGCGCCGCGATGGCTGATGTAGATCTCGCTGCCGCCGTCGGGCGTCCGTTCGATGCGCGTGCGGAAGCGGTCGCGCTCGCCGGTCGAATAGAGACCGTCGATGACCTTGCCGATCGTGTTGCGGATGAAGTCGGACGGGATCTTCGCGCGGTTCTCCGCCCAGTCCGTCTCCATGATGCCGGTGTCCTGCGATTCGGTCTTGATCAGGAAACCCTGCTCCTGCCAGAACTGCTTGATGACCGGCCAGGCCTGCTCGGGCTTGACGTCGATGACGAGCCAGCGCTGCCCGCCCGCGCGCTCCATCCGCCCGTCCTTGACCGGTGCGAGCACCTCGGTGCCGGTGACGACCGGCGCGTTGCTCTTCTCCTTGTTGTAGGTCGACAGCGTCGTCGGTCCCTTGTCGGCCGGGATGTCGTAGCGATCGTCGCGCGGCGCCGCGGTGAGGTCGGGCGGCACCTCGAGCGACTTGACCTTGACGGTCGCCTGCGACTTGTAGTCGAGCTTGTCGCCTTCGAGCAGGCTCCCGGTCCAGGTGCAGGCGCCGAGCGCCATCGTCGTCGCGAGGACGATCGACGATTTCGCGATCGATGCCTTCGGCAACACGTCAGTGAAACGAAGATTCATGGATTCCATTCGATGAGCGGACGAGCGACGCCGACCCGCTTGAAGCACAGTCGGCCCGCCTTCAGGCCGCGAGGCGATCGCCGACACCGGCCTGTTGCACGACGCCCGACTGCCGGAGCGCGTCCTGCACCATGGCCTGCGATACCGTCGACAGCGGCACCAGCGGCAGGCGGATGCCCGACTCGATCCGGCCCATGTGGAACAGCGCCCACTTGGTCGCCGTGGGATTCGATTCGAGGCCCTGGACGCGGTGGAGCGGCAACGTCTTCCGATGCCAGCGGCGCGCGGCCGCCGCGTCGCCCACGATGGCTGCCGCGCAGAGCTCGTGCAGTTCGCGCGGCGCGACGTTGGCGCTGACCGAGATGCTGCCCTTGCCGCCCATCAGCATCAACGCGACGGCGCTCGCATCGTCGCCGCTGTAGACCGCGAACGTTTCGGGGAGCGCCTCGATCAGCGCGATGCCGCGCCCGATGTCGCCGGTCGCGTCCTTGATGCCGACGATGCCGGGGACGCCCGACAGCCGCACGACCGTCTCGTTCGCGAGATCGGCCACCGTGCGGCCCGGGACGTTGTACAGGATGACCGGGATGTCCGCCCCGTCGGCGATCGCGCGGAAATGCCGGTACAGGCCTTCCTGCGTCGGCCGGTTGTAGTACGGCACGACCGACAGCACCGCGTCGGCGCCGACCGACTTCGCGAAGCGCGTCAGCTCGAGCGCCTCGGCCGTGGAGTTGCCGCCGGCGCCGGCGACGATCGGGATGCGTCCAGCCGACTGCTCGACGGCGATGCGCAGCAACTCGCAGTGTTCGTCGATCGAGACGGTCGGCGACTCGCCGGTGGTGCCGACCGCGACGATTGCGTCGGTCCCCTCGGCGACGTGCCAGTCGATCAGTCGTCGATAGGCGTCGAGGTCCAGGCTCCCGTCGGGGTGCATGGGGGTGACGAGTGCGACGATGCTGCCTTGGATCATGGCGTCGAGGACCTGCAGACCGGGCGCCGCGCGGGTCGCGTGACGGTGATGACGGACTTCCGCCGCTTGCGGAGCCGTTCGAAAAGGTGTGCGATTTTAGCGGATTTGTCCGAGCCGGGCGGCAGGCGTCGTTACAAGGCGTGACGGGGCAGCGCCGCGCCTTCGCGCGACGGGCGAACGGCGCAGATCCGCTGGATCGACGCACGACGCGGCGCCTCGACGACGCCGTCCTCGAACGCGACGATGGTGAGCGATCGGCAGCGCTCGAGCAGTTCGCCTTCGGCAAGCAGGAACGCCGGGTTGGCCGGGCGGCCGAAGCGGGCGTTACCGACCGCGAACGTCTCGTAGAGCAGCACTCCGCCCGGTGCGAGCGCGTCGAGCAGGTGGCCGAAGAGCGGCCGATGGAGGTAGTTGGCGACGACGACGGCCGCGAATCGCCGCCCCTCGAGCGGCCATGGGTCGCCGCCGTCGGGCGCCGACTCGAGGTCGCGGCACAGCGTCTCGGACGCGCCGCTGGCGGCGAGCGCATCGGCGTCGCGATCGACCGCCGTCACGCGATGCCCGCGTGCCTCGAACCAGCGCGCGTGCCGCCCGCGCCCGCACGCGACGTCGAGCACCGTCCCGCCGGCAGCGACCAGCGGCGCGAAGCGAACGACCCATGCCGATGGCGGATCGACGCCATGCGAACCGTCGGGCCTCACGAATACGAGAGGCCCATCGCTTGCCGCACCTCGCGCATCGTCTCGCGGGCGACCGCCCGCGCCTTGTCGCAGCCGGCGTCGACGATGTCGCGCAGCAGCTCGGGCCGGTCGAGATACCGTTGCGCGCGTTCACGGATCGGGACCTGCTCGACCAGGATCGCGTCGATCAGCGGCTGCTTGCAGTCGAGGCAGCCGATGCCGGCGGTGGTGCAGCCTTCGACGACCCACGCGCGTGTCTCGGCGCTCGAGTAGATCTTGTGCAGTCCCCACACCGGACACTTCTCGGGGTCGCCCGGATCGTTCCGCCGCACGCGGGCCGGATCGGTCGGCATCGTGCGGATCTTCTTCGTCACCGCGGCCGGCTCCTCGCGCATCGCGATCGAGTTGCCGTAGCTCTTGCTCATCTTCGCGCCGTCGAGACCGGGCACCTTCGGCGATTCGGTCAGCAGCGCGCCCGGCTCGACGAGGATCTGCCTCCGCGATCCGGTCAGGTGGCCGAGCAGCCGTTCGCGGTCGGCCGACCCGATACTCTTCGCGTTGCCGAGCAACGTGCGGCCTTCCTCGAGCGAGTCCGCATCGCCCTGCTCGCCGTAGCGCTTCGCGAGCAGCGCGAAGGTCCGACCGTCGGCCTTGCCGAGCTTCGCGATCGCCTCCGCGACCTTCTGCTCGAAGCCGGCCTCGCGCCCGAACACGTGATTGAAGCGCCGTGCGACCTCGCGCGTGATCTCGACGTGCGGGACCTGGTCCTCGCCGACCGGGACGAAGTGCGAGCGATAGATCAGGATGTCGGCCGACTGCATCAACGGATACCCGAGGAAGCCGTAAGTCGTCAGGTCCTTGTGCGACAGCTTCTCGATCTGGTCCTTGTAGGTCGGCATGCGTTCGAGCCAGCCGAGCGGCGTCGTCA
>CAXTDA010000433.1:0-3706 GCA_964242935.1 uncultured Burkholderiaceae bacterium
GGCGAGCCGGTCGGCCGTGAAGTTCGACGCGCCGATCGCCCGCACCTTGCCCGCCTCGATCAGGCCGGCATAGGCCTCGAGCGTCTCCTCGAACGCGATCGACGGGTCGTCGGCGTGCGACTGGTAGAGGTCGACGTGATCGGTCTGCAGGCGCTGCAACGAGGCATCGATCGCGCGCACGATGTGCTGCCGCGCCAATCCCGTGTTGCCGTTGCCCATGTCCTTCCCGACCTTCGTCGCGATCACCACCGCGTGGCGCTTGCCGCTCTTTCGCAGCCACTTGCCGATCATCGTCTCGGACTCGCCGCCCGAGTGGCCCGGAACCCAGCGCGAGTAGACGTCGGCCGTGTCGATCAGGTTGAAGCCCGCATCCACGAACGCGTCGAGGAGCGAGAACGACGTCGCTTCGTCGGCCGACCAGCCGAACACGTTGCCGCCGAACGCGAGCGGCGCGACGCGGAGGCCGGAGCGGCCGAGGGGGCGGAGGTTCATGCGGTTCGTCGAAGGGAAACGCCGCGAGCGGTCGCCGCGGCTGATGGGAGATTGGTCCGGACCGTCGGCGCTGCCTGTCGGCGCATTCCTGAATCGCCGGCCGCGACGGTGCGTTCGAAGCCCGCCGCTACATCGCCGGTGCGTCCATCCGCTCGACGATCGCGATGATGTCGCGGCCGTACTTCTCGAGCTTCATCTCCCCGACGCCGGAGATCGCGCCGAGCCCGGTCATCGTCGTCGGCCGGGCGCGCGCAATCTCCTTCAGCGTGCCGTCGTGGAAGATCACGTAGGCCGGCATGCCGTGCTCGCGCGAGGTCGCGAGCCGCCACGAGCGGAGCGCATCGAACAGCGCGCTGCCGCCCGCATCGAGCCCGTCGGTCGGGTCGAGCTCCTTCCGCGTGCGGCCCTTCTTGCGTCCGCCGTCCTTCACGAAGCGGCGCAGACGCACGGGCTCCTCGCCGCGCAGCACGGCGCGGCTGCGTGCCGTCAGGTGCAGCGTCCCGTAGCTCTCGTGGTCGACGTCGAGGAGTCCGAACGCGATGCACTGACGCACGATGGCGCGCCATTCGAGCTCGCTCCGCTCCGTGCCGATGCCGAAGGTCGACAGCGTGTCGTGCTGCCACTGACGGATCTTCTCGGCGCTCCGGCCTTCGCGATCGCCGCGCAGGATCGCGATGACGTGCAGCGCGCCGAAGCTCTGGCCGCGTTCCTTCTTCAGCCGGTACACGCACGACAGCAGCTGCTGGACCGCGACCGTCGCATCGAAGGTCTCGGGCGGCACCAGGCAGTTGTCGCAGTTGCCGCAGCGGGTCGCGGCCCGCGAGCCGGACGCGTCGTCCTCGCCGAAGTAGGCGAGCAGCAGCGCACGCCGACAGGTGGCCGCCTCGCAGAGTCCGAGCATCGCGTCGAGCTTCGCGCCCGACACGCGCTTGTACTGCTCGCTCGCGTCGGACTCGTCGATCATGCGACGCAGCTGCACGACGTCCTGCAGCCCGTACGCCATCCACGCATCGGAAGCCTGCCCGTCGCGGCCCGCGCGGCCGGTCTCCTGGTAGTAGCCCTCGATGCTCTTCGGCAGGTCGAGGTGCGCGACGAAGCGCACGTCGGGCTTGTCGATGCCCATCCCGAACGCGATCGTCGCGACCATCACGAGGCCGTCCTCGCGAAGGAAGCGCGACTGGTTCTTCTGTCGCGACTCGCCGTCCATGCCCGCGTGATACGGCAGCGCCTTCACGCCCTGCTCGACCAGGTACGCGGCCGTCTCGTCGACCTTGCGGCGCGACAGGCAGTAGACGATGCCTGCGTGTCCGGCATGGTCGGCGCGGATGAAGTCGATCAGCTGCCGGCGCGCCTCGAGCTTCTCGACGATCTCGTAGCGGATGTTCGGCCGGTCGAAGCTCGAGACGAACGAGCGCGAATCCTCGAGGCCGAGCCGCTCGACGATCTCGATCCGCGTCGCCGGGTCGGCGGTCGCGGTGAGCGCGACGCGCGGCACGCCCGGGAAGCGCTTGCCGAGCAGCGCGAGCTGCATGTACTCCGGCCGGAAGTCGTGACCCCACTGCGAGACGCAGTGCGCCTCGTCGATCGCGAACAGCGAGACCGGCGCCGACCCGAGGAGCTGCAGGCAGCGGTCGGTCAGCAGGCGTTCCGGCGCGACGTACAGCAGGTCGAGCTGGCCGGTGCGGAACTCGCGCTCGACCTGCGAGGCGCGCTCGGCCGACTGGCTCGAGTTCAGGAACGCGGCGCGGACGCCGCTCTCGCGCAGCGCCGACACCTGGTCCTGCATCAGCGCGATCAGCGGCGACACGACGATGCCGCAGCCGAGCCCGCGTTGCCGCCGGACGAGCGCCGGGATCTGGTAGCAGAGCGACTTCCCGGCGCCGGTCGGCATCAGGATCAGCGCGTCGCCGCCGTCGGCGACGTGCACGATCGCGTCTGCCTGATGACCGCGAAACGTGGTGTAGCCGAAGACGCGATGCAGGACCTCGTGGGCGGCGACGCCGGTCGTCGCGACATCGCCGCTTCGAACGATGGTCGGCGCCGCCAAGGCCTCTTCGGTGCTCACGCGGCGACGTGCGGCGTCACTTGGTCCACGCCACCATGCCGGTGTAGGCCGTGAGCAGGACGACGAGGCCAAACGCGATGCGGTACCACGCGAACGCCGTGAAGTCGTGCGTGCTGATGTAGCGCAGCAGCCAGCGCACGCAGAGGAACGCCGCGATGAACGAGACCACCAGTCCGACCGCGAACAGCGGCGCGTCCGCTGCGACGAAGTTGTCCCGTTCCTTCCACAGCGAATAGAAGGTCGCGGCGAACAGCGTCGGGATCGCGAGGAAGAACGAGAACTCGGTCGCCGCCTTCCGCGACAGGCCGAACAGCATGCCGCCGATGATCGTGGCACCCGACCGCGACGTGCCCGGAATCACGCCGAACGCCTGCGCAAAGCCCACCTTCAACGCGTCGAGCCACATCATGTCGTCGATCGACTCGATGCGCGGCGGTCGGGCGGTGCCATTCGCGATGCGACGTTCGACCCACAGGATCACGAGGCCGCCGACGATGAAGGCCAGCGCGACCGGAACCGGCTTGAACAGCACGGCCTGGATCTTCTTGATGAAGATCAGGCCGATGACGGCCGCGGGCAGGAACGCGATGAACAGGTTGATCACGAAGCGCCGGGCGTTCGGGTCGCTGCCGAGACCGGCGATGACGGCCGTGATCTTCGCGCGGTATTCCCAGCACACCGCGAGGATGGCGCCCGCCTGGATGATGATCGCGAACGCCTCGGCCTTCTCGCCGGTGAAGCCGAGCAGGCTCTCGGCGAGGATCAGGTGTCCGGTGCTGGAGATCGGCAGGAACTCGGTCAACCCTTCGACGATGCCGAGAATCGCGGCCTTGAGCAGAAGGATGGGGTCCATGACGATCGGCGGAAAGAGGATGAGGGACGGCCCGGGTCCCTGCAGCCAGCCGCGAGAATACCTGCTTTCGGACGTCGGTTTTGCAGTGCGTCATGGCGAGAGCTTGCAGGGCTTCGGGTGCGGCCGCCAGCCTCGAACGGACGATGTTCATGGAAGCGTCGACCTCTCTGCTCCGTCGCCCCGGCGCAGCGTCGACCTCTCGACTTCGTCGCCCCGGCGCAGGCCGGGGTCCCGGTTCGTGCCGTCGCTCGAGAGGGCCACTTGGTCCCGCCCCCCCCCGGGCCGCCAAAGCGGCC
>CAXTDA010000434.1:0-3688 GCA_964242935.1 uncultured Burkholderiaceae bacterium
CGCGTCGGCGGCGAAGACCGGCTTCCCGAGGATCATCGCGTCGGGCGCCTCGCGCGACGCGCGCATGAAGTCGGCGATGCGGTCGGCCGGATGCTGGCCGTCGGAGTCCATCGTCAGCGCATGCGTGAACCCGGCGTCGCGCGCCGCCCGGAGACCGGCCAGCACCGCCGCGCCCTTGCCCCCGTTCTCCGGCAGCACCAGCACGCGGATGCCGGCGTCGCGCTCGGCCATCGCCGCGACCGCGGCGCCGCTGCCGTCGGTACTGCCGTCGACGACGACCCACACGGGATTCCAGTGGCGCCGCGCCTCCTCGACCGTCGAACGCAGACGCTCGCCGGCGTTGTAGCTCGGGACGAGGACCAGATGCGTCGACGCCGGCTCCGCCCCCTGGCTCTCGCCGGCGAGCGGCATCAGCTGCCGGTGCGGTACGTCGACGTGGACGGTTCGAAGGCGCCGCCGTGCGGGGCTTGCGGCTCCGCCGGCGCCGTCGGGTCGCGCGGCGGGTCGGCGCGCCCGTCACCGTCCGTCGCGGCCCACAACTCGCCGAGCGACGCACCCGCGAGCTCCGCCGCGAAGTAGCGCTGCAGATCGGCGACGAACGCGTTGACGTCGTTGCCGACCTCGAAGCGGCGGCCGAGCCGCACGCGGTAGTGCATCGGCAGGCGCGACGGCTTCTTCAGGATCGGCCAGCCCTTCGAAAGGTACGGCGTGTCGGTCTCGATGAAGACGGTCTGGACCGGCACGCGCGCGAGGCGCGCCATCGCCGCGAAGCCGCACTTGAAGTCGTTGACCGGCGCCGCGACGGTCCGCGTGCCTTCGGGAAAGATGATCAACTGGCCGCCCCGCTTCAGGTCCTCGGCGGACAGCCGCAGCATCCGCTTCGGTCCGTCGTTGCGGATGTAGCCGGCGAGGCGCGCGCCGGCGCCGAGCAGCACGTTGTCGAGCACCGACGCCTTCATGATGCAGTTGAGCGTCTCGAGCCGCGAGATCAGGATCAGCGCATCCATCACCGACGGGTGATTGGGCGCGATGATCATCGCCTCGTTCGCATCGAGCGCGTCGAGGGCCGTCGCGTCGACGTGGAGCAGGTCGAGCCAGCCGGTCAGCTGGAAGCAATGACGATAGAGGCGCGAGACGAACCGCCGTCCGATCCGCCGCCCGGTCGCCTGCGGTACCAGATGCCGGATCGTGAACGCGCCGAGCGACCACGAGAGCTGCACGCTGCCGAGCCCGAACAGGAGCAGGTAGAACACGGGCCATTCGTACAGGGTGCGCAACCACCTCGCGCCGCGAAACGGTCCGTCGGGAAGCGGCCTGTCGGGAAGCGGCGGCGGCAGCATCAGTCCGCCGTGCTGTCGACGGTTCGGGCCGACTGGCCGAACACGTAGGCGACGCCGAGGCCCGCGGCGAACGCGCTCCGCCGCCGGACCAGCGGGCTGTCGTCGAAGGTCGCCCCGCGGAGTGTGTCCGCGCGGACGAAGCCGCCGACCCACCAGCGCTCGAAGCGCTTCGACAACGCGGCCAGCACCTGGGCCCCGGCATAGCCGCCGCTGCTGCGGTACGCGGGCCGACCGGGCCGTACATCGTCGCTCGAGACGTCGTAGAAGTACGCGTCGCGCTTCCGGCTCTGGAAGATCGGGCCGGTCGCGAGCCCGAGGTTCCAGCCGCGGAAGCCGGCGACGTCGCCGATGTCGAGGTTCAGGCGCGGTGACGTCTGCCAGCCGATCCCCTGGAAGCCGCCGCCGAGCGTGACGCCGGTCGACACCGGCACGCGGAGATCGAGGCGCCGCTGGCGGTCGTCGCTCCGCAGCAGGTTGACCGACACCGACGGGCCGACCTCGAACGAGCCCTTCAGGTCGCGCATCCCCTCGCGCGCCCGGTTGTTCGAACTGCGCACCGGCTGGCTCGCGCCGAATGCGAACTCGAGCTTGACGCGGTCGTTGTCGAGGAACTCGGCGCGGACGCCTTCGCGGTCCGCCTTCAGGAACTCGCCGCGATAGACGACGTAAGGAAACGGCAGAAGGTACGCGCGCGACTCGTCGGAGCCGCGGTAGTCGGGGAGGACCAGCGCACCGAGTCCCGCGCCGGCCTCCCAGAGCGGCTTCGGCTCGGCATGACCGGCGACCGGAGCGACCGCACAGCCCGCGGCGAGCAGCCGCGCAAGCCCGACGCGGGACGAGTGGATCACGCGCTCATCCGCGCCGGGGCATCGGCGGCGTCGGGTTCGCGAATGTTGTCGCGGCGGCGGCGCATCGCGTCGAGCGTGCGACGGGCGTTCGCGAGCGAGCTCAGCCAGTAGATCGTCTTGAACGCGAAGATCGACGGCCAAATCGGCGTCTTGCCGAAGATGTCGCCGGCGAACAGCGACAGCAGCGCCTCGCGGACCCGCAGCACGTTCCGCGGCGCCATGAACAGGTCGCGCATCGTCGGGTTCGTCACGCGATAGATGAACCACGAGAACTCGCGCGGTCCCTTGACCATCGTGCGGTCGAAGCGCCTGGTCGCCGCGCGCACCGCCTTCGGGTCCGACAGCCGGGCGGCGACCAGGTCCGCGCCGACGAACGCGCTGTTCATCGCGAGGAACACGCCGGACGAGAACACCGGGTCGACGAACGCGTACGCGTCGCCGAGGAGGAGGTAGCCCGGACCCTGCGCATGCGTCGTCGCGTAGCTGTAGTTGCCGGTCGCCTCGACGCCGGCGAGGAGCCGCGCCTCGGCGAGCCGCTTCGCGAGCGGCGGGCAGAGCGCGATCGTGTCGAGGAAGAAGTCGTCGAGCGAGCGCTCCTTCGCGCGGGTCTTCAGGTAGTACGGCCAGCACACCGCGCCGACGCTGGTGGCGCCGTCGGCGAGCGGGATGAACCAGAACCAGCCGTGCGCGAACCAGAAGATCGTGATGTTGCCTTCCAGCCGGCCGGGCAGGCGTTCGGCACCGGTGAAGTGGCCGTAGAGCGCCGAGCTGTTGTGCGCCTTGTTCTTCCGCTTCGCGCCGAGCTTGTTCGCGAGGAAGGTGTCGCGGCCCGACGCGTCGACGACGATGCGCGCGTCGTAGCGGACCGTCGCGCCGTCGTCGGTCCGGCCGGTCACGACCGCACCCGAACCGTCGTCGCGGAACGCGACGTCGCGGACGCGGCAACCCTCGACGACGTCGGCGCCGTTCGCGGCGGCCTTCCGGATCAGCAGATGGTCGAACTCCGAGCGCCGCACCTGATAGGCCTTGTCGAGGTTCTTGTCCCACGACTGCCCGAACTCCAGCAGCGTGTGATCGGCGTGCCACGGCGACACGAACTCGATGCCCCACTTCTCCATCCCCAGCGCCGCGACCTCGTCGGCGACGCCGAGCCGTTCGAGCAGCGGCATGTTGGCGGGCAGCAGCGACTCGCCGATATGGAAGCGCGGGTGATGTGCCTTCTCGAGCAGGGTAACCGCGTAGCCGCGCGACGCGAGCAGCGCCGCGGCGGTCGAGCCGGCCGGGCCGCCGCCGATGACGAGCACATCGCAGGGGGCAGCGTGGTTGGAAGTGGCGGTGACGGGCATTCGGCGAGCGGATGCAGGCGGACGCGGGACGCGGATTATCGCATCCGGTCCCGGCGCGGGGCGCCTCCCGAGTGCGTGCGACGCAGCACATGACGGCTCGCTACAACACGGCCGCGCCGGACCGACCGATTACAATGCGCGCCCCCGCATCGGC
>CAXTDA010000435.1:0-3167 GCA_964242935.1 uncultured Burkholderiaceae bacterium
CGGATGCTCCAGGCGGCGTCCGCGACCGACGCTGGCGCGACGATCGGCCTCGTCAAGCGCATCCCGATGGGCGGCGGGCTCGGCGGCGGCAGCTCCGACGCCGCGACGACGCTGCTCGCGTTGAATCGCCTGTGGCGCCTCGACTGGCCGTGCACGCGGCTGATGGAGCTCGGCGCGCGGCTCGGGGCCGACGTGCCGTTCTTCGTGCACGGCACGAACGCGCTCGCCGAAGGGGTCGGCGAGCGCCTGACGCCGATCGCGTTGCCGCCGACCGCCTACGCCGTCGTCCACCCGGGCGTATCGGTGCCGACCGTCGCGATCTTCAACGCGCCCGAATTGACAAGGGATGCCGAAGTCATCAGAATCTCGGACTTTTCGAAAACCGGTTTCGGCCTGTCGCCGTTCGCCGACGACGTCGTGTATCGAAACGATCTCGAACCGGTGGCCCGAGCGCGCTTCGACGCGGTGGACGAAGCGCTCGCCTGGCTGTCGCGCGATGTCGCCGGCGCACGAGGTCCGGCACGCATGAGCGGCTCCGGCGCGTGCGTTTTCCGGGCGTTCGACGACCTTCGCGACGCCGCGCAGTGCATCGCGTCGCTGCCGGCGCGCTGGACCGGCTGGAGCGTGCGAAGCCTCGCGGTTCATCCGCACGCGGACTGCGTCGTGCGTTCGGCCGACCCGTGAGACGAAACGAAGGACAAGACGGGCGCGCGTGCGTCCGGCACTGCGGTTCGTAGGGGAGTCGCCAAGTTGGTTAAGGCACTGGATTTTGATTCCAGCATGCGAAGGTTCGAATCCTTCCTCCCCTGCCAGTTTCCCGATCGGATCCGGATCGCGCTCGCGCCGTGATCCGACGCGGCGGCAGGTCGGCCGGTCACCTTTTTCGCGATGCAGGACGGACCATGGCCGAAGGCTTGATGGTGTTCACCGGGAACGCGAATCCGCTGCTCGCGGCCGCGGTCTCGAAGAACCTCAACCTGTCGCTCGGCAAGGCGACGGTCGGCCGCTTCTCGGATGGCGAGGTCAACGTCGAGATCCAGGACCACGTCCGCGGCAAGGACGTGTTCGTGCTGCAGTCGACGTGCGCCCCGACGAACGACAACCTGATGGAGATCATGGTGATGGCCGACGCGCTGAAGCGCTCGTCGGCGGGCCGGGTCACCGCGGCGATTCCCTACTTCGGTTATGCGCGCCAGGACCGCCGGCCGCGAAGCGCGCGCGTCGCGATCAGCGCGAAGGTCGTCGCGAACATGCTGCAGGTCGCGGGCATCGACCGGGTTCTGACGATGGACCTGCACGCGGACCAGATCCAGGGCTTCTTCGACATCCCGGTCGACAACATCTACGCGTCGCCGATTCTGCTCGCCGACCTCTACAAAAAGGACACGACGAACCTGCAGGTGGTGTCGCCGGACGTCGGCGGCGTCGTGCGGGCCAGGGCGTTCGCTAAGCGCCTCGACACCGACCTCGCGATCATCGACAAGCGGCGGCCGCGCTCGAACGTCGCCGAGGTGATGAACATCATCGGCGACGTCGAGGGCCGCACCTGCGTGATCATGGACGACATGGTCGACACCGCGAACACGCTGTGCAAGGCCGCGCAGGCGCTGAAGGAGCGCGGCGCGTCGAAGGTGCTCGCGTATTGCACGCATCCGGTCCTGTCGGGCGGCGCGGTGCAGCGCATCGACGCGTCGAGCCTCGACGAGCTGGTCGTCGTCGACACGATCCCGCTGAACCGCGACGCGCAGAAGAGCCCGCGGATCCGCCAGATCTCGTGTGCGCCGCTGCTCGCGGAGACGATCACGCGGATCAGCAAGGGCGAGTCGGTGAGTTCGCTGTTCGCCGAGTAGTAAAGAATCTTTACACGAAGCGCGTCGTTCCGCCGCGCTTCGTCGTCGCAGTGTGCGGAACACGGTCCCGTCTGGTCGCGGACGGGCCTCATCAACTCTCGGAGAAGTCCCATGAAAGTCGTCGCCACCACACGCAGTACGCAAGGTACGGGTGCGAGCCGCCGCCTTCGTCGTACTGGCAAGGTTCCCGGCATCGTCTACGGCAGCACCGATCAGCCCGTCTCGATCGAGCTCGACCACAACGATCTGTTCCACGCGCTCCGCAAGGAAGCGTTCCATTCGTCGATCCTCGACCTCGAGATCGACGGCAGCGCGGCGAGCAGCGTCCTGCTGCGCGATGTGCAGATGCATCCGTTCAAGCAGCAGGTGCTGCACATCGACTTCCAGCGCGTCGCCGCGAACACGCAGATCCACGTCCGAGTGCCGCTGCACTACATCAACGCCGAGACGTCGCCGGCGGTCAAGGTGTCGGCGAACGTCATCAGCCACGTGATGAACGACATCGAGGTCACCTGCCTGCCGAAGGACCTGCCGGAATTCATCGAGATCGATCTCGGCGAGCTCGAGGCGCAAGGCGCGATCCACGTGTCGGACCTGAAGCTGCCGGAAGGCGTCACGGTCACGCCCCAGCCGGAAGAAGTCGTCGCGACCGCGACGATGCCGCATGAGATGGTCGAGATCGCCCCGGTCGAGGCCGAGGCGCCGGCGGCCGTGGTGGCGCCGGTCGCGGCCGAGAAGGGCGACAAGGGCGAGAAGTCGGACAAGAAGTAGACGAGCCGCCGTCGTGCGTCCGAGAAAGGCCTCCGCGTGCGGGGGGCCTTTTGCAATGGAGCGGACCTCCCCCACTAGAATCCCGCCTATGCCGATCGACCCTTCCCTCCGCGCCGCCTTCGCCCCGACCGGTTCGCTCCGCGTCGTGATCAACCTCGGCAACCCGGTCCTCGCACGGCGGGACGCCGACGGGCAGGCGTCCGGCGTCTCGGTCGATCTCGGCCGAGCGCTCGCCGAGCGTCTCGGCGTCGAGGCGACCCTGGTCGTCGTCGACACGGCCGGCGCGTCGGTCGACCTCGTCAGCGACGACGCGGCCGACGTCGGCTTCTTCGCGATCGACCCGAAGCGCGGCGCGCGCATCGCGTTCACCGCCCCGTACGTGCTGATCGAGGGCACCTATCTGGTCCGCGACGACGATCCGATCTGCGCGATCGACGAGGTCGACCGACCGGGCAAGCGCGTCGTCGTCGGGAAGGGCAGCGCCTACGACCTGTTCCTCACGCGCGAGCTGAAGCACGCGACGATCGTTCGCGCGCCGTCGTCGCA
>CAXTDA010000435.1:3177-3667 GCA_964242935.1 uncultured Burkholderiaceae bacterium
GCGTCGACACGTTCCTCGGCGAGGAGGCGGCGGTCGCGGCCGGCGTCCGCCAGCCGCTCGAGGCCGACGCGCGGCGGGTCGGCGGTCTTCGGGTGCTCGACGGCCGCTTCATGACGATCCGGCAGGCCGTCGGCGTGCCGAAGAGCCGCGGTGCCGACGTGGCGTCGTACCTCGCGTCGTTCGTCGAGGAGATGAAGGCGAGCGGCTTCGTCGCGGCGGCGCTGGCGCGCCACGGCGTCGATGGCGCCGCGGTCGCGCCGCCCGGCACGCCCGACTGACCCGGACGATGGCGAACGCGGCGATCGACATGCCGCGTTTCTCGGGCGGGAAGGTGTCGATCAGCATCGATTGCTCGACGGGCGCCAGGCCCCCGCCGCCGATGCCCTGAAAGACGCGGGCGATCACCAGCGTCGTCAGGTTGGGCGCGATCCCGCAGACGAACGACGATATCGTGAAGAGCGCGATCGAGATCAGGAAGTAGCGCTTCCGC
>CAXTDA010000436.1:0-3664 GCA_964242935.1 uncultured Burkholderiaceae bacterium
GCCTTCGGCGCGTCGGCCACCGGAGCGCCGTCGTTGCTCCGGCCGGATAACGTCGGCCAGAACGCGAAGCCGCCGGCCAGGACCACCGCGGCGACGGCGGCGATCGCACCGACCTTCACCGGCTTCGAGCGATCGCGCGCGCCGGCGGATTGCAGAGACCCCTCGGTTCCCGCCGCATACCGCACGACGACCGCCGTGCTGTTGTCCTGATTCGTCCTCCCGGCCTCGCGGATCCGTCGCAGCATGTCCTGCGCGATCAGGTCGGCCGACGCGTCGGGCGACACGCCACAGGCCGCTTCGATGCCTTCCTTCTCGATCGTGCCGTACACGCCGTCCGAGCACGCGACGATGATGTCGCCGTCGCTGAGCGGCTTGCTGCCGTCGTCGTGGCGCCAATGGTCGGTGCCCATGAAGCTCGTCAGCGCCTTTCGCTGCGGGCTGTTCAGGATGTCCGCCTCGGTCCATTCGCCGCGCTCGATGCCCTGCCGCATGTCCTGCTCGATCGTGAAGTCGCGGGACAGCTGGATGACCTTGCCGTCGCGGCAGTGGTAGAGCCGCGAATCGCCGGCCGAGCACCATCGCAACAGGCCGTCCTCGATGACGAACGCGACGACGGTCGATCCCATGTTGCCGCTCGCGTTGGCCTTGACCGCCTCCTGCAGCACCGCCTCGTGGCCCTCGGTGACGGCGTGCGCGAGCGCCTCCGCGACCGGCAGGCGTCCCTCCTTCGCCGCGTAGAACGCCGTCTTGATCGCCTTCACGCCCTCGCAGCTCGCGATGTCGCCGCCCGCGTGGCCGCCCATGCCGTCCGCGACGACAGCGATCCACGGACGGACCGTCACCGGGTCCGTGTAGAAGAAGTCCTCCTGGTATTCACGGCTTCCCTTGTCCGTGAACGGATGGACGTCGATCTGCTGCGTAGTCATCGCTTGGACGTTGAGTCGGGTTGACGGGGCGGTCGCGGACGACCTCGATCTTCGTGCGAGCGCGGACCGTCACGCGTTGCCGAAATAGACGCGGACCTCGGTGCGTCCGACCAGCACGACGTCGCGATCGTGAAGCGGCTCCGGCCGGACGATCTTCGTGCCGTTCAGATACGTTCCGTTCGCCGATCCGAGGTCGCGCAGCATCAGCGCGCCGTTCGCGACCGTCAGGGCCGCGTGCCGGGTCGATGCCTCCGAGTCGTGTTCGATCGACACCGCGGCCGTCTTCGCACGGCCGAGCACCACGTCGCTCGCGTCGACCCGGATCTGCACGCGACCCTGGCCCGAGACGTCGAGGGTGACGAGCCGCCCACCCGTCGACGGCTTCGACGCCGGCACGGTGGTCGCGGCCGCGGTGGTCGCGGACAGTCGCGCGTCGACGTCGCCGTCCGGATCGGCCGCGTCGTTGAGGCCGTTGTCGACCGTGGTGGCGTTCCCGGCCGCGTCGCTCCGGCGCGCGTCGCTCCGCTTCTTCAGCCAGACCAGGAGGCCGATGAACGCGACGACGACGAGCGCGATCAGCGCCATCGACCACGGCTGCAGCGACGGACCGGGCGGCGCCTCGCGTTCGACGACGGGCGGCGCGATGGGCTCCGCCGGCGGCGTGGCGACCGGCGCGACCGGCGCGGCCGGCTCCGCCTTGCGCGTCTCGACCAGCACGAGCGGCAGCCGGATCTCGCGCGTGTCGGTCGTCGTGACCCCGCCTTGCCGGAGGCTCACCTGCAGGTTGCGCACGACGCCGTCACGCTCGCACGCCGTGCAGTCGAGCGTCACGAGTTGCGCCTGCATCGCCTGCGCGAGCAGCGCCTTCAGCGACCCGTCGACCGACGGCGCGGTCGACTGCACGTAGGCGCCTCCGCGCGCCCGCGCGATATGCGCGCGCGCGCGGATCGCCGCGTTCCTCTTCCCCGGCCTTGAGGGAGAGGGCGCGTATCGCCGCCCGTTGCGTCGCGTTCGGGCGCGGCGGCGCGAGCGCCAGCGCGAACACCGGCGCATCGCCGGACGAGATCTTCTTCAACGCCTCGTCGGCGCTGAAGCCGCGCGGGCTGTCGTCGACCCCGTCGGTGAGGACCAGCACGACGCGCCGCAACGGCAGCTCCGCGGCGGCCGTGGACGCGAGCTGCTGCGACGTCAGCAGCGCTTCGTAGAGAGCCGTCTGCCGCGCATCCGGCGCGAGTCCGTCGAGCGGCGCCCCGACGATCTCGGTGGGCTTCGCGAACGGCATCACGGTCGCGACGTCGGTACCGATCGACAGCAGCGCGACCCGGCTGTCGGACGGCAACGATGCGAGCACCGATGCGAGCGCCTGCTTGATTGCGTTGAAGTCGGCGGGCCGCAGCGACGCCGAGACATCGAGCGCGACGACCAGCGTGATGCCCTGCGACGCTTCCCATGGCACCGACGACTTGACCTTCAGCGGCGTGCTGCCGAGCGCCGCCGACAGCGCGGTACCCTGCGCCCCGCTGCGCGCGGCCGGCGGCAGCCCGCTGCTGTTGACGAACACCGCGAGGTCGGGCGCGCGGTCGGCGATCTGGCTGATCTGCAGGTCCGCCGCCACGCCGAGCGGCGACAGCAGCGCAGCGCAGAGCATCAGCGCCCCGTGCGCACTTCTCCGAAGGAATGTTTCAACGCCGCGAAGGAACGGCCCCGCCCTCATCGTCATGATGATCACCCGCTTCCCCTGACACCCGTTCGCGTCTTGTCACGCGATTCATCGACGAAGCCGTCTCGCCGCCGTTCGCCGCCTCACCGGGCGTGCCGTGTCACGAGACCGACCACTCCCCGGCCGACGGCTCGTCGTCCCGCTTCGGCATCGGCTGCGGCTCGGGCCGCGCATGCGCGGCGCTCATGTCCCAGAGGAAGTGCTCGCCGCAGAACGGCACGAACATCAGCTTCGTCGAGCCGATCTCGAGCTTGTCGTAGGGCTTCAGCAACGTCGACTGCAGCACGACCTGCTCGTTGACGTACGCGCCGCTGCGCCCGTCGCCCTGCACGATGTGGAAGTTGCCGCGCTTGAAGTCGTAGAAGATCTTCGCGTGATCGATGCGGCTGATCGTCTCGTCGCCCGCGATGCAGATCTGGTTCGACGTGTCGCGACCGATGCTGTTGAATCCCGATCGGATGCGATAGTCGCGTCCCTTGTTCGCGCCTTCGTAACAGACCAGCCAGCCGACGACCGGATCGATGCCGCTCTTTCCGGCCCACTTGCCGATGGTCCGCTCGGAACCGTCGTCGGCGTCGTCCCGCGGCTTGGGCTGCCTCGGCGCCTTCGGCGTCGCGGTCTCCGTCGGGTACATGCGCGTCTTCTCGTCGTCCACGTTTGGTTTCTCCTTGAAAGTCCGCGTCTCGTCTGGATAGCGCCTCGTGAGGTCGACCGGCCCGGCACCGCAGAACGGACAGTCGTGGTTCTGCGATTTGTCGTAGAAATGACCCTCGTCGCACTTGGTCATTGGACTCATTCGGTCTTCCCAATCCGTCGACGAAAGTAAAAAGGTTTCACGGTACAGTAGTCCGGCGATCGAGTCGCCTGCCTGCTTCGATGCGATCGTCAGCCGATCGGATTGAGTCCCTGCTGATAGCCCGTACTGCCGTGCGCGATCGTCAACAACTCGCCGCGCGCGAGCAATCCCGGCTTCGTGAACGACACGTGACACCACTGTCCGTACTCGTGAATGATCTGG
>CAXTDA010000437.1:0-2037 GCA_964242935.1 uncultured Burkholderiaceae bacterium
GCGGCGCGGAGCGCGAGACCGTAGAACGCGATCGCGGCGAGCAGGAACGGCCACCACGCGTGTCCCGCGTCGGCCGGCAGCGTCTCCGCGCGCTGGCCGCGCACGAAGCGGGTCGCCGCGACCTGCTGCGGGTCGGGCGCGACACCGTCGGCGATCCATCGCCACGGCGCCGAGACGACGCGGACCCACGCCTCGACGCCGGCGGCCGTGAACGAGTAGGTCGACTGCCAGCCGAAGCGCAGCTCCTCGAACGGGAGGTGGACGAACAGCATCGACGCGAGCAGCCCGACGTTGAAGGCGATCGCGAAGACCTGCGTCGTGACGAGCAGTTGGCAGCCGACCAGCGGCCCGAGGCGTTCGCCGCGGAAGTCGAGCGCCGCCCACTGCGCACGGACCGTCGCGCGCCGTTCGCCGTCGAGTCGGTCGACCGCGCGTCCGAACGCGCCGACGACGAACAGGACCACGCGTCGCAGGCCCGCGGCACGCAGGCCAGCCCGTCGAAGCAGCCACGCCAGCGCGACCAGCGCCACGAAGCCGAGCTGCACGCCGACCGTCGCGGCGAAGAACAGCAGCGCATTGACCGGCTCCGCGTCGCGGCGCGCGAGCAGCGTCCCGGAGACCCCGAAGCCGACGACGAGGCCCGCGACGACCGCCAGCCACTGGACCAGCTGCCGGCCATTCGTGTAGATCTCGCAGGGCAGCGGGGCACCAAAAAAAGCGCGGACGTGGTCGAGCCACCGCAGGAAGACGGCGCGCCGGTCGTCGCCGGTCGTCGAGCCGATCGCTTCGGCGAGGCGGGGGAGCGCGTCGATCCGGTCGAGCTGCGCGAGATGCTCGAAGTCGATCGCGTCGCGCACGGTCCAGCGGCGCCCGGTGGACGGCACGGCCACGGCAATCTGCACTGCGTTCCCGGGCACCCGCGCTCCATCCGACCGACGACGAGCCGGCAGCTTACCGAATCGATGCGCGAATCGATGGACCAGACGGCGCCGCGGTAAGCTTCAGGACACTAGCTTCCCCCGATGCCATGCCGGACGATTCACCGACCCGTATCCCGATCCGCATCGCCAATGCCCCGAAGGCGTTCGACCTGCGGCGCGTCGGCGCGCATCCCGACCACTGGTACGCGGTCGCGTGGTCCGACGAGCTGAAGGTCGGGAAGGCGCTCGGCCGCCGCTTCGCCGGTCAGCCGATCGTCGTCTGGCGCGGTGCGAGCGGCACGGTCTTCGCGCTCGAGGACCGTTGCGCGCATCGCCAGGTGCCGCTGCATCTCGGCGTCGTCGACGGCGACGAGCTGAAGTGCCACTACCACGGCTGGACCTACGACTGCAGCGGCAAATGCGTCGACATCCCGTATCTCGGCCGCGACCGGCTGCCGAACGGCGTCCGAAGCTACCCGGCGCACGAGGTCGACGGACTGATCTTCGTCTTCCCCGGCGACCCGTCACTCGCGGCGGCGCGGGTGCCCGCGACGCTCGGCCTGTCGCAACGCCGCGACTACAAGACGCGCCGCCTCAACCGCGAGGTGGCCTGCCACTACACGTTCATGCACGAGAACCTGTTCGACATGAACCATCAGTTCATGCATCGGAAGAACATGGGCTCGATCAAGGCGCGCTGCATCGGCCGGGCGCACGGCGACGACTGGGCGCAGGTCGAATACACGTTCAGCCGGACCGAGGGCCGGCCGTCGATCGGCGAGAAGGTGATCGTCGACCTGGTCCGAAAGCGCGGCGAGGCCAAGAAGGACTTCTCGGATCACATGCGCATTCGCACCGACTATCCGACGCAGAGCCTGCGCGTGTGGGTGGGGCGCGACATCGACGCGTCCCGGGATCCGGTGCTCGAGGTGTGGCTCAACTACACCCCGCTCGATGCCGAGCAGCGCACCAACCGCACGTTCGGCTACCTGTCGGTCAAGAAGCCGCCGGTGCCCGGCCTGATCCACGCGGTATGGCCGTTCGTGACCTGGTTCACCGAGCGCATCTTCGCCGAGGACAAGGACATCGTCGAACACGAGCAGCGCGCCTACGACGC
>CAXTDA010000437.1:2137-3645 GCA_964242935.1 uncultured Burkholderiaceae bacterium
GCGCGAGCTTGTCGCCGATCGGGCGGCTGCTCTTGATCTGGCTCCACATGCTCGGGCTGATCTGCAGCGTCGCAGCGAAGGCCTGTTCGAGCCCCTTCGGCGCAATGCCGGCGCGCATCTGCTCTTCGGCATAGCGCTGGAACAGGGTGAGGACGTTGTTGCGGCGGTTGACGGTGATGTTCGACACGGCGTTGCAAGGTTGAAACGGGATGCGAAAAAGATTGTCGCATCCGCTTGACGTAAAAGTGAAGACTCTTTACGCTTCGTTCCCTGGGCGCAATGTTCGCGCCGTACCGTTCGCAGGAATCCAACCCGCTCATCCATCGACAGACCGACTCGTGAAACGCCTCAGCCTACTCACTCATCGCTCACAGCCCCGCCAGGGTCTGGATGCGCTCGTGCGCGCTGCGGGGGCGTGGGCCGGCGACCGTTCGCGCAAGACCGCGAACGTCCGACCGTTCGCGACGGGTATCACGATGAATCGGTGGGTTCCGGGAGAAGGAAGCGCATAGACGCGCCTTCACGCTCGATGTTCGAGGCCCGGATCCCTGCGAAGGAATCCGGGCTTTTTGCTTTTGGGGTTGCGGTTTCGTTGGGATGCGGGTCGACGCGTCCCATCGAGCGTGTGTTTGAACACCACGGTCGGCGGTCCCATCAGCGAGGGACGACCGGGAATGTGCGCATCGGACGCTCGGTGACGTGCAGCGAGGACGCTGGGCAATCCGTTGCACTCGCGTTCGAACACAACCTCGATGGGATGCGACCGACGACGGCGACAGGGACGACGAAAGGGGGGCGCGATGAACGACGACACGAAGACGAACCGCGAGCGCGCACCGCGTCGCCTGCGACTGGTCAGTTCGCGACCGCAGGCGACCCTGGCGCTGCTGCCCGGCAGCTACCACATCCGTTTCATCCCGACGCGCCGACCGGACGCGCCGACGAAGACCGCCGTATCCGGCCAACCGAGGAGAACCGTCATGTCCATCATCGACCGCAGCATCGAAACCGTCGGCCGCTTCGCAGTCGGCCTCGGCACCGCGCTCGCGCTCGTCTGCGCGTTCGTGATCGTCGAGACCGATCCGGAAAAGGGCGGCGCGACCGTCGCAGCGACCGCCGAGGTGGTCCGCCTGGATCCGGTCGTCGTGACGATCTCCGCGAATCGCTACGCCGAGTTGCAGGCGATGTCCGCGGCACCCCCGGGCGCGGCGGAGGGCTGACCAGGCCCTCGCCGCGGACCGCCGAACAATCGTAAAAACTCTTTACATCAACCATTCGACATCATGAAAACGATCGAGGAAGTCATCGCGACGTTCGGCCGCTTCGCGGTCGGACTCGCCATCGGCATCGCACTCACGTCGGTCTACGCCATCGCAACGGAAGGGGGCTCGGACGCCGAACCGTCGGCGCGCACGATGGCTGCGGAGTCGCTCAGGGCGACCGCGGCCGATGGCGACCGCGATGCGGACGGACCGGCCGTGGCGCCGGACCGGCTGCATCTCTACGGA